>CAYTBD010000055.1:0-10723 GCA_964435755.1 uncultured Rhodobacterales bacterium | reverse complement strand
ACCTGCAACCTGCCCCTTAGGAGGGGGCTGCTCTATCCAGTTGAGCCACGGGGCCTCGGCGGTTCAGTAGTCGATTTGTCCCGGCCGCTCAAAGCGTTTTTGCCACGTGGCGGCGTGATCTCGGCCAAGGCACGGTGCATGCGCTTTGAAACCCGACATCGTTAGCGATAACCTGCAGGTATCGTGATGTTGGAAGTCCGGGAAATTCTGCGATATGCAGGCTCATCCGTTCCCGCCGAGGTTGCCATGACCGACCCCTCCGCCAAGGAAACCCGCCGCACCCTGACGCTCAGGGATGTCTCCGAGGCCTCGGGCGTCTCTGAGATGACGGTGAGCCGGGTTCTGCGCAAGCGCGGCGACGTGTCGGAGGCGACGCGGACCAAGGTGCTCGAGACGGCCAAGCGTCTTGGCTACGTGCCGAACCAGATCGCCGGGGCGCTGGCGTCGAGCCGGGTGAACCTCGTCGCCGTCATCATTCCGTCGCTGTCGAACATGGTGTTCCCCGAGGTGATGACGGGGATTTCGGAGGTGCTTGACGAGACGCCGCTCCAGCCCGTCGTGGGCGTCACCAACTACGAGCCCGAGCGCGAGGAGAAGGTGCTCTACGAGATGCTGTCCTGGCGCCCGTCGGGGATCATCATCGCGGGGCTCGAGCATACGGACCCGAGCCGGGTGATGCTGGCGGCCGCGGGCATCCCGGTGGTGGAGATCATGGACGTCGACGGCGAGCCGATCGACGCCGTCGTGGGCATCAGCCACCGCCGCGCCGGCCGCGAGATGGCGAACGCGATCGTCAGGGCGGGCTATCGGAGGATCGGGTTCCTCGGAACCAAGATGCCGCTCGACCACCGGGCGCGGAAGCGCTTCGAAGGCTTCATCGAAGGTCTGGCCAAGGCGGGACTCGAGGTCGAGGACCGCGAATTCTACTCGGGCGGGTCGGGGCTCACCAAGGGCCGCGAGATGACCGCGACGATGCTGGAGCGGTCGCCGGACCTCGATTTCCTCTACTACTCGAACGACATGATCGGCGCGGGCGGCCTCCTGTATCTGCTCGACAAGGGCATGAACGTCCCCGAGGAGATCGGTCTTGCCGGGTTCAACAATGTCGAGCTGCTGGGCGGGCTGCCCAAGCGGCTTGCGACGATGGACGCGGAGCGGAGGGAAATCGGACGGAAGGCGGCCGAAATCATCGCCCGGCGCGCATCGGGAGAGGTGACCGAGACGGGCCAGCGGGTCGAGCTGACGCCGAAGCTCGAGACGGGCGATACCCTGAGGCCGCCGCGGCCCGCGTGATCAGGACGCTCCGGCGGCGATGCCCCGGACGCCCAGGACCCAGCCCGCGAGATCCGACAGAACGCTGTTCGACACGGCTTCGAAGCCCGCGATGATCGCGGGAGTCGACGTGTCCGGCACCGTGACGGCCCGGGTGAAGGTCCGGCTCGCCACGACCTCGGCGTCGTCTTCCCGGACGAGGCGCGCGATGAGGGTCATCTCGACGACGGCGCCCTCGGCGCCGGGGACCACCTCAGCGCCGAAGTCGGTGAGGTTCGACACCAGCGCGACGTCGCCCGCCGCGCCGAGAGGACGGCGGCCGACGAAGCGGAACGCGTTCGCGCGCAGGAAGGTCTCCATCATCGCGGTCTGGAGCATGACCGGCGCGGCCTCGCTCCAGCGGCCCTCGGGAAGGTAGGTCACCTGGCTCGGCGCCGGGCGGATCAGGATGCGGTCGGTGTCGATCGCGCCGCCCGCCGACGGCACCTCGACGATGAAGTGGATGCCCTGCTGCGCCCGCGCCACCGGGGCGGCGTCGGGCGCGCGAAGCTCGTAGACGTCGAGCGGCACGGCCGCCCGGTCGAGCACGCCGAGCGCGGTGCAGCCGGAGAATGCGGTGGCGGCGAGGGACACGAGAAGGGCGCGCGGCATGGGCATCCTCATCTTCTGAACTCCGGGGCTTCCCGTCCGAGGAAATACCGCGCCGGATCGCGTTCGATCTGGCGGACGAGTTCCCGGAGGTTTCCGACCAGATCGCGCGCTTCGCGGGCGAGACGGGAGTATTGCGGCAGCCCCTCCGACGCGAAGGTTCGGAGCGACGGGCCAAGGCTTTCGGCCGTGCTTTCGACCTGACCGAACGCGGCATTCGCGCGCTCGGCGGTCTGGCGCAATTCGCTGGTGATGGCCGGAACGTCGTCGCTGACGGAGGCGATCGCCTCGTCGAGCCGGGCGAGCGTCTCCTGCAGGGAGGAGACCATGGTGCCGATATCCTCGGTCAGAACCTGATCTGCCGAGGTGAAGGCGCTTTCGGCCGCCTGCAGCGCGGAATCCCCGGTTTCCAGCGCGGTGTTGAGCCGGGCCAGCGTTTCGTTGGCGTTCTCGAACGTGTCGGCGATGGTCTGGAAGGTCGCGGCCACCTCCGCCGTGATCTCGTCGGTGCGGCCCGCGGCCGCGGAGAGATCGGCGCCCACCGATTCCACGACGCGCGCGGCGGTGTCGGTGGCGGCGCGGATGTCTTCGAGGATCGCCGGGAGATCCGTTTCGGCGACGTCGATCGCCGAATTCACCAGTTCGGTCGCGTCGGAGACGAAGACCCGGGCCTCGTTGACGAGGGCGGTGCCGTCGCCCTCGATGAAGGTGCCGAGTTGCGAGGCCACGGAGTCGACCGCCACGACCGCCTCGGAGACGTCGCCGAGAACCCTGTTCGTCGCCGCGATCGTCTCTTCGGCCTGCTGCAGGCGTTCCGTGGCGACCGCGCCGGTCTGGCGGAACTCGTCGAGCATCGCGCTCGCGTCGGTGCCGACCTGTTCGATCTCGCCGCGGAGCGTCACGAGGGTCTGGTCGAGATCCTCGACGATCCGGGGCAGGTCGTCCTGCATGAAGGCGTTGGTGGACTGGAGCGTCTCGCGCCCGGCTTCGAGCACCGCGTCCCCCACATCGAGCGATTCCCCGGCGCGCTCGGCGAGCCGCGTGACCTGCTGGAGCGTTGCGTCGGCTGTCTCGAGCGCGGAGGTGGCCGCGTTCGAGATGGTCTCGAGCCGACTGGTGAACACCGCGATATCCTCGGTCGCGATGGCGATCGTTTCGGTGACCGAAGAGAAATCGTCGAGCGCGCGCTCGAGGTCGGCCGAGGAGGCCTCGACGTTGGCGAGGATCGCGCTCACCCGTTCCTGGTTCACCGGGCCGAGAAGGTCGGAGACGCTGCGCGTAACTTCGAGAATTTCCTCGAGAATGGCCGGGGCGTCCTCGCTCAGCGACTGGAGGATGGACCGGCCGGAGGGGATGGTCGGCACGACCTCGTCGGACACGGCCGCGAGGAGCGGATCGCGAGGATCCCCCGAGGAGATTCCGACGAAGGACACGCCCGTGACGCCGAGGGATTCGATTGTGGCGACGCTCGAGGTGCGCACCGGGGTGTCGGCGGCGACCTCGATCCGCACGACCACCTGACCGCTGCGCTCGGGGTCGAGCCTGACGTCGACGACCTGGCCGACGGGGAGGCCCGAGAACCGGACTTCGGAGGCGTTCGAGAGGCCGGAGACGGAGTCGAACATGATGTCGTAATACGCGAACTGCCGGTCCAGTTCGACGCGGGCGAACCACAGGAAGAATCCCAGCAGGCCGAGAAACCCCGCGAGGGTGAAGGCGCCGATCAGGACATAGTTCGCGCGTGTCTCCATCGAACCGGCTTATCCTTTCGCGCCATGGGCTTCAATCGCGCCGCGCGCGGCGCGGGCGCGGGGGCCGCCAAAGTACTCCTGCACCCAGGGATGGTCGACCTGCAGCATGTCGTCGAGCGTGCCCGATGCCAGCACCCGCTTTTCCGCCAGCACCGCGATCCGGTCGCAGGTCGCGTAGAGCGTATCGAGATCGTGGGTCACCAGAAAGACGGTGAGCCCCAGCGTCCGCGAAAGATTCCCGATGAGATCGTCGAAGGCCGCCGCGCCGATCGGGTCGAGGCCGGCGGTGGGCTCGTCGAGGAAGACGATCTCGGGATCGAGCGCGAGGGCGCGGGCGAGGCCGGCGCGCTTGCGCATGCCGCCCGAGAGTTCCGAGGGATACTTGTCGCCCGCGAGCCACGGCAGGCCGGAAAGCGAGATCTTGAGGCGGGCAAGGCTCGCGCGGGTGGCGCCGTCGAGACCCTCGATCGCGCGCAGCGGCACCTCGACGTTCTCCCGGACGGTGAGCGAGGAGAACAGCGCCCCGTCCTGGAACATCACGCCGATCCGGTCGGACACGCGGTCGAGTTCGGCCTCGGAGGCGTTCTGCATGTCGGTGCCGAGCATCCGGACCGATCCGGCGGCGGGGGTCTGCAGCCCCGCGATCGAGCGCAGGAGGACCGACTTCCCGGTGCCCGATCCGCCGACGACCCCGAGGATCTCGCCGCGGTAGACGTCGAGGTCGAGATCGTCGTGGACGACGTGGCTGCCGAACTGGTTTCGCAGGCCCCGTATCTCGATCACCGTTTCGGTCATCAGATGCCTATCTGCTGAAAGAAGATGGAGAACAGCGCATCGGCGAGGATCACCGCGAAGATCGCGGCGACGACGGCGCTCGACGTCTGCCGGCCGAGGGATTCCGCGGTGTTGCCCACGGCGAGGCCCGCCTGACAGCCGATCACGCCGATCAGGACGGCGAAGACCGGCGCCTTCACGATGCCGACGAAGACGTGCGACACGTCGGTGCCTTCGAGAAGGCGGGTGAGGAACATGGCCGGCGAAATGCCAAGCTCGATCCACGACATCAGCGCGCCGCCGAAGAGCCCGGCGACGTTGGCGATGAGGCCGAGGATCGGCAGCATGAGAACGAGCGCGAGAACCCGCGGCACGATGAGCGCATGGCCCGGGTCGATGCCGAGGGTGCGCATGGCGTCGATCTCCTCGCGCATCTTCATGGAGCCGATGGACGCGGTGAAGGCCGACGCCGTCCGGCCCGCGACGATGATCGCGGTCAGAAGGATGCCGAGTTCGCGCAGGATCGAGATCGCGATGAGGTCGACGACGAAGACCTCCGCCCCGAACTGGCGCAGCTGCGCCGACCCCTGGAAGGCGAGCACGACGCCGATGAGGAAGGACATCAGCGCCACGATCGGCACCGCCTGAAGGCCGACCGCCTGGCAATGGGAGACGAGGGCGGTGAAGCGGAACTCGCGCGGGTGCACGACGCTCTGCGCGAGGCGCGCGACGAAAAGGCCCAGAACGCCGGCGAATTCCGTGAGCGAGCTTCCCGTTCCGGCCACGGTCTCTCCGACGCGGCCGAGCCATGCACTGAAGCCGCGCGGTTCGGGGGGCGGTTCCTCCGGCTTGGGCAGGCCGTCCTCGACGGTCGCAAGGATCTGCGCGACGGCGCCGGTGGCCCCGGTGATCCGGGCGCGGTCGCCCGCCGCGTCGATCCGCCGGCACGTGGAGACGAGCGCCCAGGCGATGCTCGTGTCGATCCGCTCCGCCGGGGAGAGATCGAAGGTCACCGGGCCGCCGCGCAGACGCGAAAGCTGCCCCTCGATGCCGGGCAGGTCGTGCAGGCCGAGCGCCCCTGAAAGGGTCGCCCGGGTCTCGCCGGCGTCGGTTTCCAGTGTGAGCGCGCCGGAGCGGCCGGGGGCGGTGCTGTCCATCGGACCTGTTCTGGCATGAAGGCCGGGCGGAGGGAACGCCCCTTGAAGACCCCGCCATCGGGCGCCGCGTCCCGCACGACGCGCAACCGCGTCCGCCAACCGGGCGCGGGTCGGCCCGGTGCCGGCTGGACGAGGCGGCGCGCGCCTGACAGGAGACCATCTGGCGACGAATCCCGGGGGAGCCCATGCAGATCGATATCGACGTTTCGCTGACCTACGAACTGGGGCCCCGGCGCACGGCCCTGCTCGCGCTCGAGGCAGCCCGGAGCGAAGGCCAGACCGTCATGGAAGACGCGCTCGAGATCGAGAACGCGTCGCTTCGCCCGATCTGCGGGGAAAGGAACGTCGGCCAGCGCGTCTGGGCCTCCGTCGGCAGCGACACGATGCGGCTGCGCTACCGCGCGAGGGTGGCCGTCTCGCGCGCGCCGGTCCGGCTGGACGGTCTTTCCGCGGCCCCGGTGGAGGCGCTGGGCGCGGACCAGATTTCCTTCCTCCGGCCCTCCCGCTTCTGCCAGTCGGACCTGTTCGAGACCTTCGCCGCGCACACCTTCGGGCATCTCGACGGCGGAGAGAAGATCAGGGCGATCCGGGACTGGATCACGCAGGAGATGGACTACGTGTCGGGTCATTCCGACAGCGGGACGACACTTCTCGACACGTTCGCGTCGCGGCGGGGCGTCTGCAGGGATTACGCTCACATGATGTGCGGGCTGGCGCGCGCCTCGCAAATTCCGGCGCGCTACGTCTCGGCCTACGGCGCGCGGGTCGATCCGCCGGATTTCCATGCCGTCGCGGAGGTCTGGCTGGACGGCGGCTGGCATCTCGTCGATCCCACCGGAATGTGCGGGGCGGACGAGCTTGTGGTGATCGGCGTCGGGCGCGATGCGACCGACGTTCCGTTCATGGAGACACCCGACGAGGCCCGATTGATCCGCCAGGCCGTCAGGGTGTCCCGTCCGGGGGCATAGCCCGCCGCGCCGTCCCATCCCGGTCTTCCGGGCGCGTCTGCCGGGCCGTCGGCCGGCTTGCCCGAAGCCGTCAGTCGCCTCGCGACAGGGCGGCCTCGACGTCGTGCGACGAATAGGGCTTGTTGATCGAGGGACCGTCGAAGCCGAGTCCGGCCAGTTGCGTCCGTCCGTAGCCCGAGGCCACCACGACGGGCACGCCGAGGGTGCCCAGCGCGTCGACGACCGGGCGCGCCGATTTTCCGCCGAGGTTGGCGTCGACGATGGCCCGGTCCGGCGGGGTCTTCATGTCGCGAAGAAGTCCCAGCGCCTGATCCACGCTCGCCGCGGTGCCGACGACCTCGTGGCCCAGATCGCACAGGAGATCCTCGAGATCGAGCGCGACAAGCGCCTCGTCCTCGACGACGAGAACCCGCAGACGCTCAGTCGCCGTCACGGCTCGTGACCCTGTCCAGCGGAAAATTCATGTGACAGACGAGGCCGGATTTCACGTAGTCGAGCTTGACCTCTCCGCCGAGTTCGCGGGCGATCCCTTTTTCGAGCATGCGTCTTCCGAATCCTTCCCGTTCCGGGGGAGTAACCTCGGGACCGTCCAGTTCGTTCCATGTGACCTCGAGCCTGTCCGGTCCTTCCGGCGGCTTCTCGACGGTCCACGAGATCTCGATCCGCCCCTCGCCGTTCGACAAGGCGCCGTATTTCATCGCATTGGTCGCCAGTTCGTGCAGCGCCATCACGAAGGAGACCGTCGCGTTCGGCGAGAGCCTGATCTCGGGGCCCTCCGCGAGGATCCGTTCGCTGCCTTCGGTCACGAAGCTCGCGATCGACGACATGATGAGCTGCCCCAGATCCGCGCCGGTCCAGCGCTCCTGCGTCAGCAGGTTGTGCGCGGCGGACAGGGCACGGATGCGCTGGCCGAAGATCGCCGCGAATGTCCTGGGATCCTCGGTGACCCGCAGCGTCTGGTTGGCGATCGACTGCACGACGGCCAGCATGTTCTTCACGCGGTGATTGAGCTCGTTCAGCATGAGCTCGCGTTCCTGCTCGTTCCGCTTCCGCTCGGTGACGTCGGTGAACAGGATCGCCACGAGGCTTTCGTCGATCTTCGTCGCGCCGACCTCGAACCACTGGCCGAGCGCCTCGGAGTAGAGTTCGGCCCGGACGGGCTCGCCGGTCTCCAGCACGCGGGCCGGGATGTCGAACCAGTGCGGCTCGACCTCGTCCAGAACCTCGCTCAGGCAGTGGCCGACGAAATCGACCTTCACCTGACGGCGGGCGGCCGGGTTCGCCTCGACATAGCGGACGTCCGCGACCTTGCCGTCGTCGTCGTGGATCACCTCGGCGAGCAGATAGCCTTCGTCCATGTTCTCGAAGAGCCGGCGGTACTTGGCCTGGCTTTCGCGCAGACGCGCCAGGGTCTCCCGGCGCTCGGTGATGTCGACGAAGCTGACGACCACGCCCTCGATGCGGTCCTCCACGGTCCGGTAGGGCCGCAGCCGCATCATCAGCCAGCGCCCGTCCCGCGTGGCGACCTCGGACTCGATCGGCGCCAGATGCCTCAGCACCTTGCGGGCCTCATCTTCCACCCCGTCGTAGACCAGCTTGTTCGTGAAGTCCGAGATCGGCCGGCCCACGTCGCTGTCGGAGACGTTGAAGAGCTGCTCGACCGCGGGGGTCAGCATCTTGATGCGAAGCTGCGCGTCGAGGAACAGCGTGCCGATTTCGGTCGCGTTCACGAGGTTCTGCAGGTCGCTGTGCGCCGAGGCGATGGCGTCGAGCTTGCCCTTGAGCTCGGCGTTCACGGTGCTCAGTTCCTCGTTGATCGACTGGAGCTCTTCCTTGCTGGTCTCGAGTTCCTCCGCGGTGGAGCGGTATTCCTCGTTGATCGACTGCAGCTCCTCGTTGGCGACGCGCAGCTCCTGGATCGCGCCCTCGTGCTCGCGCCGGCTGGCGCTGAGGCGGTCCTGCGTCGCCTTGAGCTCCGCCTCGAGCTGGCGGATCCGGTCCGGGGTGCCCGCCGCCACGTCCGTCGGCGCGTCTTCTTCGGACCCATCGCCCAGGTCGAGGAACAGGACGAGCGCCTGGCGCGCGGCGCTCTCGTCGTCGGGGACCGGCAGGACGTGCATGACCACCCGGCGACGCGTGCCGTCCATGGCGACGGTCGCCGGGAGCGTCAGCGTGGGCTCTCCGGCGTCGACCGCGCGGTGCAGGGCGCGGCGCAGTTCCGAGCGCAGTTCCGGATGCACGAGCGACGGCAGTTCGGGACTGAGCGGCCCTTCGGGCGGCCGGATGTACACGCCCGCCGTCTTCGACAGGTTGACCACCCGGTGCTCCTCGTCGACCAGCGCGCTCGGCGGGGCCAGCGCCTCGAGCGCCGCGGCGTGCATCTTCGGCGGCGCCTTCTCCGGCGTCTCCTTCCGCGACGGGATGCCGCCCGGAAGCACCGGCCGGTTCTCCCGCGGAAGCTGGGTGAGCAGTTCGGGATCGCGCGAACT
Source organism: uncultured Rhodobacterales bacterium (assembly GCA_964435755.1). Classification (GTDB taxonomy): domain Bacteria; phylum Pseudomonadota; class Alphaproteobacteria; order Rhodobacterales; family Rhodobacteraceae; genus DAINOF01. The sequence goes on along the minus strand of CAYTBD010000055.1, from coordinate 1,664 downwards.
CCGGGGGCGGGCCGCGAAGACCCGCGCCTCCCGGTCGCAGGGGGTGAAGAGGTCGGGCCGCGTGTCGACGCTTTCCGCGGAGCCGAGGAACAGCATGCCGCCGGGCCGGAGCGCGTAGTGGAACAGAGCCAGAAGCTGACGCTGCAGGTCGCGCTCGAGATAGATCAGCAGATTGCGGCACGAGATCAGGTCGAGCCGCATGAACGGCGGATCCTTGAGCGCGCTGTGAAGCGCGAACAGGACGAGGTCGCGCACCTCCTTGCGGATCCGGTAGTGCGTGCCCTCGTCGACGAAGAAGCGTCTCAGCCGTTCGTCCGACACGTCGGCCTCGATCGCCTTCGGATAGCGGCCCTCGCGCGCCGTGGCGAGCGCCCCTTCGTCGAGATCGCTCGCGAAGATCTGGATGTTGGGCCTGACCTGCTGCCGCTCGGCCTCCTCGAGGAAGACGATGGCGAGGCTGTAGGCCTCCTCGCCCGTCGCGCAGCCGACCGACCAGACCCGCATCCGGTCATCCGGACCGGCATCGCGCAGAAGCGGCGCGACCGCTTCCTCGACCAGCGCCTCGTAGGCGGCGGGATCGCGGAAGAAGGCGGTGACCGAGATCAGCAGGTCGCTGAACAACTCCTGCGCCTCTTCGGGATTGTCGCGGAGGTAGTCGGCATAGGCGGGCAGGCTGTCCTTGCGGGTGACCTGCATGCGCCGCTTGATCCGCCGCATCACCGTCGCCTGCTTGTAGCTCGAGAAGTCGTGCCCCGTGCGCGCCTGCAGGAAGGCGAGGATCCGGCGCAGGTCGTGCTCCGCGTCGTCCTCGTGGAGTTCCCGCAGCGCGTCCTTGCGCCGCGCGAGTTCCCCGAGCGTTTCGACGAGGCGGTCCAGCGGCTGGACGAAATCGACGGCGCCGGTGGCGATCGCGCTGCGCGGCATCGCGGCGTATTCCGCCTCCTTGGGATCCTGCACGAGGATGACGCCGCCGGACTCCTTCATCTTCGTCACGCCCACCGCGCCGTCCGATCCCGCGCCGCTGAGCACCACGCAGAGACCGTCCGCGCGGGCGCTGGCGACCGAGCGGAAGAACATGTCGATCGGCGCCCTCTGGCCGCGCGGCTCGGAAAACGGCCGGGAGTGGACCGTGTCCCCGTCGATCACCAGTTCGCGGTCCGGCGCGATGACATAGACGCAATCGGGTTCGAGCCGCGGCGTGTCCTCGACCTGCCGGACCGGCATCGAGGTGCGATTCGACAGGATTTCGCTCAGCTGGCTCTCGTGCTCGGGCGCGAGGTGGACGATGACGACATAGGCGAATCCCAGGTTGGGGTCGACCTGCTCGAAAAACGACTGAAGGGCTTTCACCCCGCCCGCAGAGGCGCCGATCGCGCAGATCGGAGTAAACGCCTCCGGCTTCCGGGGCGCGCCGTCATCTTCGTTCATCGATCGTCCTTTCGCGTCGATTACCTGCGTATATGGGAAATGGAATAATCATGACAGATGTTCAGTCGCGTCGAACCGCCGGCGCGCGTCACGGGGGGAGCGCCCCGGCCGGCTCGTCGCAAGGAGTGCCGGCGCCGGCGCAGGTTCGTGTCGGGACACCCGCGAAAGAGCGCCTCCAGGCATTCCGGCGGACTCTTGATCTTGTGGTGAGCCCGGAAGGATTCGAACCTTCGACC
>CAYTBD010000054.1:0-10743 GCA_964435755.1 uncultured Rhodobacterales bacterium | reverse complement strand
GTCGAACAGGAAGAACTCCGCCTCGGGGCCCCAGTAGGAGGCATCGCCGATCCCGGTGGACTTCAGATAGGCTTCGGCCTTCTCCGCCGTGCCGCGGGGGTCACGATCGTATTTCTCGCCCGTGTCGGGCTCGAGGATCGTGCAGTGCACCGCCAGCGTCTTCTCGGCGAAGAACGGGTCCATGTAGGCCGACGACGGGTCCGGCATGAGCTTCATGTCGGATTGGTCGATCGACTTCCAGCCCGCGATCGACGAGCCGTCGAACATGAAGCCCTCGTCGAGGAAGTCCTCGTCGACCTGATCCGACAGAACCGTCACGTGCTGAAGCTTGCCGCGTGGATCGGTAAAGCGGATGTCGACGTATTCGACCTCTTCGTCCTTTATGGTCTTGAGAACGTCCGTCTTGCTCATTGTGGACCCTTCCTTGCTAGTTCCGGTCTGTATTGCTGATCAGAGGGCGTCGGCGCCCGACTCGCCCGTGCGGATGCGGATCGCCTGTTCCACGGGTGTCACGAAGATCTTTCCGTCGCCGATCTTGTCGGTCTTGGCCGCGGCGATGATCGCCTCGATGGCCGCGTCGACCTGATCGTCCGGCAGGACCACCTCGATCTTCACCTTGGGCAGGAAGTCGACGACGTATTCCGCCCCGCGATAAAGCTCGGTGTGGCCCTTCTGACGCCCGAAGCCCTTCACTTCGAGCACCGACAGGCCCTGGACGCCGATGTCCTGCAGCGCCTCCTTCACTTCGTCGAGCTTGAACGGCTTTATGATCGCCTCGATCTTTTTCATGGGTCTTCGACTCCCCCCGAGGTTTCGTTGTCTGAGGCGTGAGACCACTTCCAAGGGGCGCTCACAATTCGGTAGGGTGGCCGAGGCAGGGGCGCCGGGTGGATTCACGAGCCCTCGCCTGTTTTTTGTGCAAAACGCCCTGAATCCGGGCGATATGTGAAAAGTTGGACAAATGGCCGAACTCCTGACCGCCGCAGAGATGCGCGCCATCGAAAACACCGCGATCGAGCGCGGAGAGGTCACCGGCCTCGCGCTCATGGAACAGGCGGGCCGGGGCGTCGTCGGGGCGATCCTCGAGGAGTGGCCGGAGCTTGCGCAGGCTCCGCACCGCGCGGTCGTCCTCTGCGGGCCGGGCAACAACGGCGGCGACGGGTTCGTGATCGCCCGCCGGCTCCGGGACAAGGGCTGGTCGGTCGAAGTGTTCCTCTTCGGAGATGCCGGGAACCTGCCGCCCGACGCGGCGAGGAACCACGACATCTGGCTGGCGATGGGCGACGTGCGTCCGCTCGCGCCGGAGGCCGCGGGAGAGGGCGACCGGCCGGAGCTTCTCATCGACGCCATGTTCGGCACCGGCCTCACGCGGGCGATCCCGCTGGCATGCGCGCAGGCGGTCCATGCGGTGCGTGCCCGGAAAGGCGGTGCAGCGTTCGCGCACTGCAGGGTCGTCGCCGTCGATTGCCCCTCGGGGCTCGACTGCGACACCGGGGAGTACCTTCTTCCCGACCGGCCGCCGGAGAACGATGGCGACGGCACGGCCCCGGCCAAATCCGAGTGGTGGCGGTCGGAGGCGATGCCGCGGATGCTCCACGCCGATCTCACCGTCACGTTCCACGCCGCAAAGGTCGGGCACTACCTCGGGGAGGCGCCCGGCTTCTGCGGACGCCTCAGGATCGTCGGCATCGGGCTCAGCGAGGATCGCGTCGAGCCAAGAATTGGCGAGTCCCCCGGAGAGCGCCTCCGCCTCGTCGGGCCCGACCACATGGGGCATGCCCTGAGCGGCCGGGTCTGGCCGGGGGAATTCGTCCGGCCGCGCGGCGGGCACAAGTACGACCGTGGCCACGCCCTGATCCTCGCGGGCGGGCCCGGCCGGGGCGGCGCGGCCCGGATGGCGGCGCGGGCTGCGCTCCGGATCGGGTCGGGCCTCGTCACCGTGGGCTGTCCGGCCGCCGCGCTTCAGGAGAACGCCTCCCAACTCGACGCGATCATGCTGCGCCCCTTCAAGGAGGTCACGGACCTCATCGAGTTCCTCGCCGACGGCCGGATCACCGCCGTCTGCCTCGGCCCCGGCCTGGGAAAGGGCGAGAAGCCGCAGCGGCAGGTCACCGCCGTCCTCGCCGCCGAGCGGGCGACGGTTCTCGACGCCGACGCGCTGACCATCCACGAAGACGACCCCGAAAGTCTCTTCTACCAGCTTCACGAGCGCTGCGTGCTCACCCCGCACGAGGGCGAATTCGCGCGCCTCTTCCCCGACCTCGGCCGGAACGCCCGCCGCGACGCGCGGCTGTCGAAGGCCGACGCGGTGCGGCAGGCGGCCGACCGGGCCGGATGCACCGTGCTCCTGAAGGGACCCGACACCGTCATCGCGAGCCCGGGCGGCGCGGCGTCACTTCATGCGGCTGCCTACGAGCGCGAGGCGCCGTGGCTGGGAACGGCCGGCGCAGGCGACGTGCTCGCGGGCATGATCGCGGGTCTGCTCGCCCGATCCTCGCCGGCGCAAGAGGTTCACCCCGTCGCCGAGGCCGCGGCGTGGCTGCACGTAGAGGCGGCGCGTGCCTTCGGCCCTGGTCTGATCGCGGAGGACATCCCCGAGGAGTTGCCGAAGGTCTTCCGTGCGCTGGACCTCTGAGATGCGGAAGCCGTGCCCGATCCATATCCCGTGCGCACGCCGATTTTCGGCTCGCGCGGTCCCGGGCGCTCTGCTAGAACCACGCGCACTGCGGGTGTGGCGGAACTGGTAGACGCACCAGATTTAGGTTCTGGCGCCGCAAGGCGTGGGGGTTCAAGTCCCTCCACCCGCACCATTTTTCGGGCATTGACCCCTTCCTCAACCGGGGAAGTGCGGCCGGTCGGTGTTGTAGTGCTCGGCCAGGTAGTCGAGGATCGTCTCCCGGTCCTCTTCGGGGATCGGCTGCATCCCCTGTTCCTCGACCATCCATTGCAGAAGCTCGTCCCAGCCTTCGCGTGTCTGGCCTTGCTGCGCGACGAGGAGTTCCGAGTGGCAGGTGGCGCAGTAGTCGTAGGTCACCTCCGCGCCCTCGGCGGGATAGAGTGCCCCGACGTCTCCGACGCTCGCCTCGCCGCTTTCCTGTGCCGACGCGGACGTGAGCAGGACGGCAGCCAGAGCCGCCGCCACGATGCCTTCGTTCCGGTTCATGCCGTCACCTGTCCCCGGCCTGGACAGCGACCTTGTGGAAGGAATTGTTGAGGTATCCCTTGGGATTCCACTTGATCGCGAACGGCTGCATCACGCCTTCGCTGTCGGTCGCGCGGGCCCAGATCTCGTAATAGCCCGCCTGCGGCAGGCTGACGTTGGTCCGCCAGTTCTGCCATGCGCCGGCGTTCACCGGATCGTCGAGTTCCGCCTCCTGCCAGCTCTCGCCGTAATCGGTCGAGACCTCCATCCGGTCGACTGTCCGGTCCCCGGCCCAAGCGTGGCCGCGGACCTCGAACTCGGTGCCCATGTCGGCGCCGTCCCGCGGATGCGTGATGAGCGATTTCACCGGCATGGCGTTGATGATCTCGAAGTCCTCGAGCGGCACGTCCGTCCCCGGCGCGACCGGGTAGCTCGGAACCTGATAGGACGGCGCCGCCATCTTGGTGCCGTCGTGCACCTGGTCGAGCAGCTCGATCCGCGTCAGCCACTTCTGGGAGCAGGATCCCGGCCATCCCGGTACGACAAGCCGCAGCGGCGCGCCGTTCATCGGGTGAAGCGCCTCGCCGTTCATCTCGAAGGCGATGAGCACGGTGTCGGTCATCGCCTTCTCGATCGGTATCCCGCGCGAAAGCGGCGATCTGTCGGGATCGCCGGAGAGGTGCATGTCGGCGCCGTAGTGGCCCGTGTAGATCACGCCGTCCTGCACGCCTGCGGCCTCGAGCACGTCCCGGAGCCGCACCCCCGTCCATTCCGAGCAGCCGATGGCACCGTAGGTCCATTGATTGCCCGAGGCCGGCGGATCGAAGAAGGCGCGGCCGTTGCCGCCGCACTCCAGGGCCAGCGCCAGGGTCACGACCTCGAAATTGTCGCGCAAGTCGTCGATCGTCATTTCCATCGGGCTGTCGACGAGGCCGTCGATGGCCAGCGTCCATCCCTCGGCCGATGTGTCGGCCGGGACGATCCCGTTGTTGCGGATGAAGTGCCGCTCCTTCGGCGTGATCGGATCGTCGAGAAGATGCGCCGGCGTTTCCGCGTTCACCGGCCGGTCGTTCAGGAGGTCGAGCCCGTCCTTCCCCTCGAGGCCCGCTCCCTGCGCGAGCGCGCGCCCCGCCGTCATCTGAAGCGGTATGGTGACGCCCAGCACGCTGCCTGCGAGGCCTAGGGTCGAGGCGCCGAGAAAGCCGCGGCGGCCCGTGTCCTCGGGCGTGTCCGTGGCCGACCTGTGGAGTTCGGTGTCTTTCATGAAGGATCCTCCCAACGCTGATGCGGAGAAACCTCGGAACGCCGGCGCGGTTCCATATCGAATGGCGCGGGCCTGCGCCCGCACCGGATCTTCGGATTCCGCTTTCCTTCGACCTGCTCCCGCGCGAAGACGCAAGGCATGCAAAGCCTGCTCGACTTCGTCCGGACGAACGCGCCCTGGCTTGGCGCGGGGTTCCTTCTGACCTTCGCCTCGAGCTTCGGGCAGACGTTCTTCATCGCCGTCTTCGCGGGCGAGATCCGCGCGGCCTACGGCCTGTCGCACGGGGACTGGGGCGCGATCTATTCCATCGCGACGATGTCCTCGGCCGCGGTCATGATCTTCGCGGGCGGCGTGACCGACCGTTTCCGCGTGCGCTGGATCGGGGTCGCGATCCTCTGCGGTCTCGCCATCGCCTGCGTCGCGATGTCGGTTTCCGGGGCGGTCTGGGCGCTCATCGGCACGGTGTTTCTTCTGCGCCTGATGGGGCAGGGGATGATGGGTCACGCGGCGATGGTCGCGATGGCGCGGTGGTTCGTCGCCACGCGCGGGCGCGCGGTATCGCTCGCCGGCCTCGGCGTTTCGCTGGGCGAAGCGCTTCTGCCGCTGACCTTCGTGGCGCTGCTCGGCGTCTTCGACTGGCGGACGCTCTGGGTCGTGGCCGGCTGCGCGCTTCTTGCGCTCGCGCCGCTCCTCTGGAGTCTCCTCCGACACGAGCGCACGCCCCAGTCCTTCGCCGCGGAGGACAATTCCGCCGGCATGGACGGGCGGAACTGGACCCGGGGGGAAATGCTGCGCCATTGGCTCTTCTGGGCGATGCTTCCCGCGATCCTCGGTCCCGCCGCCTGGAATACCTCGTTCTTCTTTCACCAGGTGCACATCGCCGAGGTCAAGGAATGGGGGCATCCGGCGCTCGTCGCGCTCTTCCCGCTCTACACGTTCATGTCGATCGGCTTCATGCTGGCCTCGGGGTGGGCGGTCGACCGCTTCGGCGCGGGTCGGCTCGCCGGCGTCTATCTTCTTCCCGCGGCGGCGGGCTACGCCGTCGTGGCGCTCGCAGGCGGCGTTCCCGCCGGAGCGCTGGGCCTCGTCCTCATCGGGGCGACGGTCGGCGTCCACCAGACGATGAGCGCGGCCTTCTGGGCCGAATTCTACGGCACCCGACACCTTGGCCGGATCCGGGCGGCGACGGCGGCGGCGATGGTCCTCGGCACCGCGCTCGGCCCCGCGATCACCGGCGCGCTGATCGACCTCGGCATCAGCTTTCCCCGACAGGGCCTCGGCATCGCGGCCTATTTCGTGCTCTCGAGCGTGCTCGCCGGCATCGGTGCCGCGCGGGCGGGGCGGCGCGTGGCGAGGACGCCGGGGCAGGTGGCGGGCTGAGCGCTCCGGGCCGCGCCGGCGTTCCGCCCTTTCGACTTGCAAGCCGCCCCGGCCCTCCCTAGAAGGGCGGCTGATTTTACAGGACTCCTGCCGCCTCCGGGCGGCATGTTGATATGAGGAACGACATGCAGGTCAGCGAGACCCTGAACGACGGTCTGAAGCGCGGCTACAAGATCACCGTCTCCGCCTCCGAACTGGACGAGAAGGTGAACGAAAAGCTCGCCGAGGCGCAGCCGGAAGTCCAGATGAAGGGCTTCCGGAAGGGCAAGGTGCCGATGGCGCTCCTGAAGAAGCAGTTCGGGCCCCGGCTCATCGGCGAAGCCATGCAGGAAGCCGTTGACGGGGCCATGTCCAAGCACTTCGAGGACAGCGGCGACCGGCCCGCCATGCAGCCCGACGTCAAGATGACCAACGAGGACTGGAAGGAAGGCGACGACGTCGAGGTCGAGATGACCTACGAGGCGCTGCCCGAGGTCCCGGACATCGACTTCAAGCAGATCAAGCTCGAGAAGCTGGTCGTCAAGGCCGACGACGCGGCCGTGACCGAAGCGCTCGAGAGCCTCGCCGAAACGGCGCAGACCTTCGAGGACAGGAAGAAGGGCAGCAAGGCGAAGGAGGGCGACCAGGTCGTCATCGACTTCCTGGGCAAGCTCGGCGACGAACCGTTCGAAGGCGGCGCGGCCGAGGACTATCCGCTCGTGCTCGGATCGGAGTCGTTCATCCCGGGCTTCGAGGAGCAACTCGCCGGGGTGAAGGCGGGTGACGAAAAGACCGTGACGGTCAGCTTTCCCGAGGACTACGGTGCGGAGAATCTGGCCGGCAAGGAGGCCACGTTCGACGTGACCGTCAAGGCCGTGAAGGCGCCGAAACCCGCCGAGATCGACGACGATCTCGCCAAGCGGTTCGGCGTGGATGATCTCGACGCGCTCAAGAGCCAGATCTCGGAACGGCTCGAGGCGGAATACGCCGGTGCCGCGCGGCAAGTGATGAAGCGGCAGCTTCTCGACCAGCTCGACGAGATGGTGAAATTCGACCTGCCGCCGACCCTCGTCGAGGCCGAGGCGGGCCAGATCGCGCACCAGCTCTGGCACGAGGAGAACCCCGATCACCCCGGCCACGATCATCCCGAGATCGAACCGACGGAGGAGCACGTCAAGCTCGCCGAACGCCGCGTGCGGCTTGGCCTCCTGCTCGCCGAGCTCGGCCGCAAGAACGAGATCGAGGTCTCCGACGCGGAAATGACGCAGGCCGTGATGACGCAGGCCCGGCAGTACCCGGGCCAGGAGCGGCAGTTCTTCGAATTCGTCCAGCAGAATCCGCAGATGCGCCAGCAGATCCAGGCCCCGATCTTCGAGGACAAGGTCGTCGACTACGTCTTCGAACTGGCCGAGGTCACGGAAAAGGAGGTGTCGAAGGACGACCTCCAGGCAGCCGTCGAGAAGCTCGAGGAAGACTGAGCCGGATCTGATCCGCCGAACGGGCCGCCTTCGGGCGGCCCTTTTCGTTCTGTCAGAGCCGGGTCAGGCTGAACGCGAAGAGCAGGATGCCGCCGAGCGCGACACCCGCGGATGCGAGGCCGAGGCGCAACAGGCGCTTCCTGCGACGTCCCGAGTTCGGCGTGTGCAGTCGCCGTCTGCCGGGTGCGCTGTAATGGGTGCTTTCGTCGAGCACGTCAGATCCCGCTCACTCGAGTTCCGGTCCGACTCGCGTCCTAGCACCGGAAGTCTCGATTGTCCTCCGCACCGACGGGCGCGAGCCGCTTTTCCTGCGGATTTCGGAACAGTCGGTGCGGTCCGGTCACATTCCGTCTTTGATGTGGGTCAGAGGCGCGACCTCCGAGTGCGTCCTAATGTCCGACCATCAGAGTCGGGTTTACAAATCAGAGTCGGCTTTACAAAGATGACAGATATGGTCAGGTATAGGAAAGCACCGGAGGCCGCATGATCGTCTGCCACTGCCAGAACATCACGACCGAAGACATCCATTCCGCGATCGACTGGATGCGGGCGTCCGACGTCGACGTGGTGATCACGCCCGGGCGCATCTACAGGGCGCTCGGCAAGGCGGCGGATTGCGGGTCGTGCATGCCGATCTTTCTCAACACCATGCGGAAGAATGAAAACCTTGAGGTTCCTCTCGAGTTGCGCAACCTTCGAGCGCGGAAACTTGGAGGACGAAACTCATGAAAGGTGACGACAAGGTCATCGATTATCTCAATCGCGCGCTTCGGGCCGAACTCACCGCGGTGAACCAGTACTGGCTGCACTACAGGCTGCAGGAGGACTGGGGCCTCGGCCACATGGCGAAGAAGAGCCGCGAGGAAAGCATCGAGGAGATGCACCACGCCGACAAACTGATCGCGCGGATCATCTTTCTCGAGGGCCATCCGAACCTCCAGAAACTCGACCCGCTCCGAATCGGCCAGACGCCGAAGGAATCGCTCGAGGCCGACATGGCCGCCGAAAAGGAAGCCATCGACCTCTACCGCGAGGCGCGGGCGCATTGCGAAACCGTCGGCGACTACGTCACGAAGAACATCTTCGAAGAGCTGCTGACCGACGAGGAAGGCCACCTCGACTTTCTCGAGACCCAGCTCGATCTTTTCGAGAAACTCGGGGCGGAGCGTTACGCCCAGCTCAACGCCTCGACGATGGACGAGGCCGAGTAGCGGCACCGCGCCGCTCAATCGGGCCGCGCGACGCCACCCTTGGCTCGCGCGGCCTGTCCGGCCGCGGCGACGGGTGCGTCTCTCGATAGCGCCGCCGCCTGCGCCTCGTCGAAGCCGGGCGGCGGATCCTTGAACGCCCGACGCCCCCGCAGGGCTCTGCGAGGGCGTCGTCCGCCGGGTCCAGCGCGTCTTGCCCGGCGTTAGTTCGAGGCCGACTCGCCGGCCGGAGTGATCCGGAACAGGCCACCGTCCTCGACGTCGGTGATGGCGAGCACGGAGCCGTCCTGATCCACAGCGACGTCCCGGGTCCGCCCGAGGTCGGTGTCGAGCCGTTCCTCTCCCACCACGCGATTGTCCTCCATTTCCAGCCGGACGATGGTGCCGGCGACGAGGCCGCCGATAAGCAGATCGCCCTGCCAGTCCTCGAACATGTCGCCGTCGTAGAAGGTCATGCCGCCCGGCGCGATGACCGGATCCCAGTAGTAGACGGGTTCGGTGAAGCCCATCGGTTCATGCGCCGCGCGCCCCGAGCCCACTTCCGAGCCGCCGTAGTTGATCCCGTAGCTCACGACGGGCCAGCCGTAGTTGTTGCCCGGCTCGATCAGGTTCAACTCGTCACCGCCCTGTGGGCCGTGTTCGATCGCCCAGAGCTGCCCGGTGCCCGGGCGGAACGCCGCGCCCTGGATGTTGCGGTGGCCGAGCGTCCAGATTTCCGGGAGAGCGCCCGGTTCATCGACGAACGGGTTGTCCTCGGGGATGGAACCGTCGAGGTTCACGCGCACGATCTTGCCGTAGGTCTTGTCGAGATCCTGCGCGTACTGCCGCTCGACCTCGGTGAAATGCTCACCCGTCGTGATGAAGGCGTGCCCCTCACCGTCGAACAGGATCCGGCTGCCATAGTGCATCGGGTTCGGTGATCCCGGTGACTGCTGGAAGATCTCCTCGACATCGGTCAGCTCGGTCATGTCATCGCTCAGGACGCCTCGCGCCGCGGCCGTGGCCGACAGCCCCCCCGAGAGCGGTTCGGCGAAGGTCAGATAGACCATGCGGGTGTCCTCGAAGTCCGGCCCGAGCGCCACGTCGAGCAGACCGCCCTGTCGCTCGTTCAGCACCTCGGGCACGCCCGAGATCGGCTCGGACACCTCTCCGGTTTCGCCGATGTGAACCAGCCGGCCCGGTCTCTCGGTCACGAGGTAGCCCTGATCGCCCGGCAGGACCGCGATGCCCCAGGGATGCACGAGCCCGCCCGCGATTTCGGTGACCTCGAGGTCGTAGTCGCTGTCCATCGCCGGTGCGCGCGTCTGGTTCTCGAACGCCGGCTCGATGTCCGGCCGGTTCTTCGGGCCTTGCTCCACAGGCTCGCCGGTCTGGGCGAGCGCGGGGCCGGCGACGGCCACTGCGACGGTGGAAAGGAGAAGTCGTTTGAAAAGCATGATGAACTCCTGTTTTGCGCATCAATGCACGACATCTGCGGCCGGTTGCATGACAACGCCGTGTGTTTGCTCATATGCGGAGTATGTGGAGCGCTGGCGTGGCCTATCGAGTCCGCGCGCCGGGAGACGGCGATGACGGTCACGCGGGCGGATCCGGAGGAGCCGGGAACAAGAAAAGCCGCGCGGCCGGACCGCACGGCTTTGCCTGTTCTGATGTCGGGTCGCCTAGTCGCGGTCGAGCTTCTCGTCCAGCTCTTCCTTTTCCTGAACCGCGGGCTTGCCGGTCTCCTGTTCGGTCGGCGTCTCGAGTTCGTCGAGCGAGGCCGCGCCGATGTCGTCGAAGAGTTCCTGAATCTCGAACTCCGCAGCGGCTTCTTCCTCGGCGGCGACTTCCTGGATCGTCCGGCCCTGCGCCTGAAGCGCGGCCTCTTCGGGCGAGCGCGCGACGTTGAGCACGATCTCGACCTCGACCTCGGGGTGAAGCGAGACCATGAGCGTGTGAAGACCGAGCTCCTTGATCGGCTGCGGCATGTCGATCTGCTTGCGGTCGAGCGAGAAGCCCGCCTCGTTGGCGGCATCCGCCGCGTCGCGAGTGGTGACCGAGCCGTAGAGCGAGCCGCCGTCCGACGCGGCGCGAATCACGACGAAGCGCTGTCCGTCGAGCGTCTCGGCCAGCTTTTCGGCCTCCTTCTTGGTCTCGAGGTTGCGCGCCTCGAGCTGCGACTTCTGGGATTCGAAGGCCTTGATGTTGGCCTCCGACGCCCAGAGCGCCTTCTTCTGCGGCAGCAGGAAGTTGCGCGCGTAGCCGTCCTTGACGGTCACGACCTCGCCCATCTGGCCGAGCTTGGCGACCCGT
>CAYTBD010000053.1:0-10883 GCA_964435755.1 uncultured Rhodobacterales bacterium | reverse complement strand
CCCATGATGAAGAGCGTGAAGTGATAGGAATGCGCGAGGGTGAGGGCCGCGAGCGCCTCGACCCCGTACCAGCCCAGCATGACCGTGTCGGTGAGCCCCACGGCGAACTGCGCGAGGTGCCCGCCGATGAGCGGGATCGCCAGCACGAGGATCGGGCGCACGTGACCTGACCGCAGGTGGCCGGGGCCCCGGCGGGGCGAGATATGCGCGGGCGTTGCGGTCATGGACCGCCTCTAGCCGAGCCGGGGGAGTCGGGCAAGCCGGCTCAGACGAAGGGGGCGAGGAGGGTCGCGGCGGCGGCGAGGATCAGCGCTCCGGCGGCCAGTTCGAGCGCGGGCAGAACGCGCCGGGCGGTGGCGCCGCCGGCGAGGCCGGTGAGCGCACCCTCGCGCGCCGTCGTCGCGAGAAGCGCGACGGCAACGGTGACGGTCGCGGTGCCGAGCGCCATCGCCAGCGCGCCGAGGATGCCCGCCATGTCGACTCCGAGACGCCAGCAGATGACGAGCAGAAACAGCGCGCCGGTGCAGGGCCGGAGCGCGACGCCGCCGATCAGCAGCGCCGCGTCGCGGACCGAGGCGACGCCGGCCATGTCGTCGGGCGAGGGTCCGTGGGCGTGGCCGCAGCCGGCATGGTCGTGCGCGTCGTCGCCCCGTCGCAGGCCCCTCAGTCCGCGCCAGAGCAGCCAGATCCCGATGGCCGCGATGGCCGCGTAGGAGGCGGGGGCGAGCCAGCGTTCGACGACGCCTTCCATCCGCTCCCGGCTCCAGTCGAGCAGGAAGACGCCGCCGTAGACGAGCGCGATCGCGGTCAGGGCCTGCGCCAGCGAGGAGGCGAGGGCGATGATCGACAGACGCAGCGCCGATACCCGGCGCCCGAGCCCGTAGCCGCCGATCAGCGCCTTGCCGTGGCCGGGGCCCGCGGCGTGGAAGAAGCCGTAGGCGAAGGCCAGCGTCATCAGGCCCGCGAGCGCGCCGGCCTCGCCCGCCTTGAGCGCGCGGATCGCGCCGGCCATGTCGCCCTGCACCTCGCGCTGGCCCTGCGCCGCCCAGCGGGCGAGCGCGTCGAAGCCTCCGGCGGCCCAGACGAGCGCCGTCGCGGCCAGCGCGAGCGCGAGGGGGATCAGGATCCCGAGGCGCATGCGAGGCGGACCTCGTCGGCGAAGGCCTCGCCGACTTCGGGGAAGTTCTCTTCGCCGTACTCGGCGCTCCGGGGGCCGTAGAGCAGTTCCTCGAGCAGGGTGTAGGCGGCGTCGAGATCGGCCGGCGTGACGGTGGCGGCGCAGCCCGTGCCGCCTTCCACGGCGGCCCCGCGCGAGACGGTGTAGGCGGTGTAGTAGGTCGGGTCGTAGGCCTTGACCGACACCGCCGAGGTCAGAGCGACCGGCGTCGCGAGGCGGCGGGTGTGGGTGGTGACGACGCGGCCGTCCTCGACCGCCGTCTCGTGGGCGAGGGGGCCGGTGAGGCTCAGCGCGGCGCCGTCCTGGGCGAGGTAGGTGTCGCCCTCGAACCCGTCGATCCACTGCATGTCGAAGCCGTCGAGCACGGCCAGTTCCCCGGGCCTCAGCGCGCCGTCGTAGTCGTCGTCGACGCCGTATTCCTCCATGACGAGAAGCGAATAGAGCTCGTCGTAGGCCCAGGTCACGCGGATCTCGGTGAGGCGGTTCCGGGCGTCGAGGACGAACGTGAGGCCCGTGTCGATGAAGACATGGGGATGCGCGGCGGCCGGCAGGGGCAGGAGGGCCGTGAGGAGGGGCAGGGCGCGTATCATGGCGGCACGGTAGAATGGCCGGCGGCGCGGCTCAAGCGGTTGTGGCGCGCGGGCGGAACTCCGCCGCGTCAGGGTTTGCGCGCGACGAAGTCGACGAGGCCGGAGAGGCCGCTGTGGCCGTCGCCCTCGTCGATCACGGCGTCATAGTCGCGGGCCTCGAGAACCTCGAAGCCTGCGAAGGCCTCTTCGAGCAGGGGCAGGGTGTACATGTTCTCCCGCAGGGGCGGGCCTCCGGTGCCGTAGTCGACCTGGCGGGGCGCGTAGCCGTGCAGGAGGAGCAGGCCGCCGGGCCGGAGCGTGGCGCGGAGGCCCTCGAAGACGCGGGCGCGGTCGTCGGGGCCGACGAACTGGATGAAGACGGCAAGGACGGCGTCGAAGGCCTCCGCCGCCCAGTCCCATGTCAGGACGTCGCCGAGCCGGAAATCGACCGTCACGCCGCGGTCGCGGGCCAGCGCGCGGGCCTTGGCGAGGGCGACGCGCGAGCCGTCCATCGCGACGACGTCGTGGCCGAGGCCGGCGAGGTGGACGGAGTTGCGCCCCTCGCCGTCGGCCACGGCCAGCACGCGGGAGCCGGGCGCGAGCCGCGGCGCGGTGCGGCGGACGAAATCGGCGGGTTCGGTGCCGAAGAGGAAATCGGGCCGGTCGTAGCGCTGATCCCAGGTCATGGGGCGCCCTTGGACCGTCCGCGCATGTCGCTCAAACCGCCTCCGCGCTGTCGGACGCGTCGTCGTCGGCCCGCGCGATGCGCTTGCCCGGGTGCAGCGCGCTGCCGAGGACATGCTCGGATCGGTGCACGACATGCTCCGCACGCCCGACGATCAGCGGATCGGGCCGGCGGACAACGGCCTTGTTCTTGCCGGGGTAGTCGAGCGTCGACAGGAAGTGCCGCATCGCCTCGAGGCGGGCGCGCTTCTTGTCGTCGGACTTCACGATGATCCAAGGCGCGTCGGCGGTGTCGGTGTAGAAGAACATCGCCTCCTTCGCCTCGGTATAGTCGTCCCACTTGCCGAGGCTGGCCTTGTCGATGGGCGAGAGCTTCCACTGTTTGAGGGGATCGGTCTCGCGCGCCTCGAAGCGGCGGCGCTGTTCCTCGCGGGTGACCGAGAACCAGTACTTGTAGAGATGGATCCCGGAGCGGACCAGCATGCGCTCCAGATCCGGCACCTGGCGCATGAACTCGAGGTATTCGTTGGGGGAGCAGAAGCCCATCACGCGCTCGACGCCCGCGCGGTTGTACCAGGAGCGGTCGTAGAACACCATTTCGCCGACCGTGGGAAGCTCGGCGATGTAGCGCTGGAAGAACCACTGGCCCTTTTCCTCCCACGTCGGCTTGTTCAGCGCGACGACACGGGCGGAGCGCGGATTGAGATGTTCCGTGAACCTCTTGATCGTGCCGCCCTTTCCGGCGGCGTCCCGGCCCTCGAAAAGAAGCACGAACTTCTGGCCCGTCTCCTGAGCCCAGAGCTGGACCTTGAGCAGCTCGGCCTGAAGCTTCGCCTTCCGCGCCTCGTAGACGCGTCGGGTCATTCGCTTGGCGTAGGGATATTCGCCCGACTCGAAGGCCTGACGGATGACATCGGTGGTGACGTTCGGGAAGCTCTCGGCTTCCGGCTGCAGTGTGTCCGGCATCTCTCTTTCCCGATTTGACATCTCGGACGGGAGTCTATCAGCAGACGCCGCCGCCGCGCCTTGATCTCCATCATGAAGCCGTTACGCAGCGTCAGAAATCGTGGCGGCGGCCATCCCAGGTTTCGAAGCAGCCCGTCGTCTCGAGCGAAAGCGCATCGAACCGGTCGGCGAGGCCCTCCGCCGCCTCCTCCACGCCGATCTCGGCCCGGTCGCCGCCCATGTCGGTCCGGACCCAGCCGGGATGATAGATCCCGACCGCGATGCCGCGCGGGCGGAGGTCCGTCGCGAGGTTGCGGCCGAGGTTGAGCGCGGCGGCTTTCGAGGCGCGGTAGATGTAGGATCCGCCCGGGGCGCGCGCGTGCGAGGCCATCTGGCTCGAGATGATCGCGATCTTCGGGGTTCCGGCGGTCTGCAGGTGTCCCAGAAGGGTCTGGACGGTCAGGAAGACGCCGGCGACGTTCACCGCGAAGCTGTCCGCCCACATCGCGGGCGGATAGCCGGCGGCGAGATCCTGCCCCTTGTCGAGGTAGACCCCGGCGTTGCAGATCAGAAGCTCGACCGGGACACCCTCGAGACTTGCGGCGAGGGCGCGATGCGAGGCGGGATCGGTCACGTCGAGGCGGCGCCACGAGCCGTCCGGCGGATCGCCGCGCGTGGTGCCCGTGACGGCACGGTTCCGCCCTCGGTAGAGGTCGAAGAGCGCGCGCCCGATCCCGCGGTTCGCTCCCGTTATGACGATCGACACGGCCCGCGCCTCAGTTCGCGCGGGACTTGGGCATGAAGGGCAGCGGGGCGACGGGAACGCCGTCCTCGAGGAGCTTCTTCGCCTCCTCGACCTTCGCCTCGCCGTAGATCGAGCGCTCGGGCGCCTCTCCGTCATGGATCTTGCGGGCTTCGGCGGCGAAGTTCATGCCGACGTAGTCCGAATTCTTCTCGATGTGCTTCTTGAGTTCGGCCAGAGCGGTCTCGCGCGGGTCGCGGGGGGCCGTCAGCGCGCCACGGGGCTGCCTGGCCGGGTCGCCCCGTGCGGCAGAGACGCTGGGGGCCATGAGCGACTTGGCCACGGCTGTCGATCCGCAGTCGGGACAGCCGACGCGGCCCGCCGCGTTCAGCGTGTCGAAGGCGTCGGCCGAGGCGAACCAGCTGTCGAAGCTGTGGTCGCTGTCGCATCTGAGCGTGTAGCGGATCATCCCGAGGTCCCGAAGAGCGTCGTGGAGTAGATACTCAGGATTCCGGAAAGTTCAACGGCGTGACAGCCGTGTGCCGCCCGGGCGCGGCCGGGTCGAAGTCCTGGATGATCCGTGCCAGTTCCGGGTTGTCGACCTGCGCCGCGGCGATGGCGGCCGGCGCCCAGCGGCGCTTTCGCGCGTCGGCCTCCGGCCATTTCACGGCCAGTTCCATGACGTGGAGCGGGAAGACCGACACCACGCAGGGCACCCGCGCGCCCTTCCGGCCGGTGCGCTTGACGTAGGAATAGAGACCCGCCGAGATCTCGGCGATCTCGCCCCGCGCGCCGGCCTCCTCCCAGGCTTCGAGGGCGGCTGATTCGGCGGGGGTGGCACCGTTTTCGGGCCAGCCCTTGGGGATGCCCCAGCGGCGCGACTTCCTGCCGGTGACGAGCAGGATCTCGAGGCCGCTGTCGCCGATGCGCCAGGGCAGGGCGCCGAATTGCGTGCGCACGTCGTGCTTTGCCGCGCGACCGAGGCGAAGAGGGCGCTGTCTGAAGCGGGCGAGCGTCACGGGGAGCCGGATCCTGGCCGGTGGCGATACGGTGCGTTGCTAGCACGCGCGTTTCCGGCATTCCAGCGCTCCGGGGCGCTTGACCGGCCGGCCCCGGCGGTTACCTCACGTGGACAGGAGGTGTCCGATGAAGTCTCTGATTGCGGCCGTTCTATCGGCGACGTTCGCCGCCGCACCGGTTCATGCGGCGCAGTCGTTTTCGTTTCCGTCGATCGACGGCGGGACGCTGTCGCTCGACGACTGGCGCGGCCGGCCGGTCCTGGTGGTCAATACCGCCTCGCTCTGCGGATTCACGCCGCAGTACGAGGGGCTGCAGGCGCTCTACGACCGCTACCGGGAACGGGGGCTCGTGGTGCTCGCCGTGCCCTCTGACGACTTCCAGCAGGAACTCGACAGCGCGGGCGAGGTGAAGGAGTTCTGCGAGGTGACCTTCGGGCTCGACCTTCCGATGACGGACATCACGGCCGTCCGCGGCACCGGGGCGCACCCGTTCTTCCGCTGGCTGAAGGACGACCACGGCTTCGCGCCGGGCTGGAACTTCAACAAGGTGCTGATCGGGCCGGACGGCGGGTTCGTGACGGCCTGGGGGTCGGTGACGAAGCCCGGATCGCAGGCGATCGTCGGCGAGATCGAGGCGCTCCTGCCGGAATGACGGCACCGCGCTTCATCGGTTCGGAAATCTATCGTGGATCGAGTTACGGAGCCTGGCACCCCCTGAGGATCCCGCGGGTGTCGACGGTGATGGATCTCGCGCGGGCGATGGGCTGGTTTCGCGAGGGGCAGTATCTTACCAGTCCGCGCGCGAAACCGGCGGCGCTCGAAGCGTGGCACACGCCGGACTATGTCGCCGCGCTTCAGGCCGCGGAGGACGCGGGCGCCGTGCCGGACGCGGTGCGCGCGCGGCACGGGCTGGGAACCGTCTCCAACCCGGTCTTTCCCGAGATGTTCCGCAGGCCCGCCACGTCGGTGGGCGGCACGCTTCTCGCGGGGGAGCTTCTGCGCGACGGCGGCATCGTGCACACGCCGGCGGGCGGCACCCATCACGCCTTCCCCGACCGCGCCGCGGGGTTCTGCTACTTCAACGACCCGGTCTTCGCGATCCTGTCCCTGAAGGCCCACGGCGCGCGGCGCGTCGCCTATGTCGATATCGACGCGCATCATCCCGACGGGGTGGAGGCCGCCTTCGCGGGGGATCCGGAGACGCTGATGATCTCGGTCCACGAGGAAGGCCGCTGGCCGTTCACCGGGGCGCTGGAGGATCGCGGAGCGGGGGAGGTCTGGAACCTGCCGGTGCCGCGCGGCTTCGACGACACGGGCATGAGGATGGCGCTCGAGGACCTGATCGGGCCGCGGATCGCCGGGTTCCGCCCGGATGCCGTCGTGCTGCAGAGCGGATCGGACGGTGTCGAGGAGGACCCGCTGTCGCGGCTCGCCATGTCCAACAACGCGCATTGGAGCGTCGTGGCCGCGCTCAAGCGGCTTGCGCCCCGGCTTCTCGTTCTGGGCGGCGGCGGCTACAATCCCTGGGCGGTGGGGCGGCTCTGGACGGGAAACTGGGCGGTGCTGAACGGCTACGAGATTCCCGACCGGCTGCCGGCCGGGGCGGAGGCGGTTCTGCGCGGGCTCAGCTGGGAGCGGGCGTCGCGCGGCCGCAATCCGCCGGCGCACTGGTTCGAGACCCTGCGCGACGCGCCGCGCGCGGGCCCGGTGCAGCCCGAGGTGCGGGAGCGGTTGAAGGCGCTCACGGAACGCGCGAAGGTCTGGGCATGACCCGGAGCTTCGTCGCCATTCCGATGCCCGAGGACGCCGCCGCGCGGCTTGCCAATCTCGTGCGCGGTCTGCCGGTCGGGCGGAAGGTGCCGGAGGAGAACCTGCACCTGACGCTGTCCTTCCTTGGCGTCGTCTCCGACGAGGGGCTCGAAGAGCTGCACGACGCGCTGTCCTCGGTGCGGTCCGGGCCGGTCGAGGTGCGCTTCGACGGTCTCGGCGTCTTCGGCGAGGAGAAGCCGAGGGCGGTCTGGGCCGCGGTCGCGGCCGATCCGGCGCTCGTGGCCTTGCAGAAACAGGTCGAGCGCGCGGCGCGCAAGGCCGGCGTTCAGCCCGAGGCGCGGCGCTTCGTGCCGCACGTCACGCTGGCGCGGCTCAAGGGCCACCGCGAGGACGCGGCGCCGCTGGCGAAGTTCATGGGCGAGAGGGGCGCGGTCTCGGCGCCGCCGGTCAGGGCGGTCGCGTTCTCGCTCATGTCGTCGCGGCTCCGGCCCGAGGGGGCGGTCTACGAGGAACTGGCGCGGTACCCGCTGATGGGGTGAGGCCGGCTCCGCCGCGCCAGGCCGTTCCCGCCGTCGGAACCCGACCGGTCGGCGAGACTTTCCCCTGCGAGGTCATGTCCCGGAACGGATGACGCGATGACCAGACGGACGAGACTCCTCCTCGCGATCGGAGCCGGGCTTCCCCTGCTGCTGCTCGCCGGCCTCGTCTTCATGGTCGTGACCGGCTATCTGGAACACAGGGAACTCGTCGCCGAGGAATTGGAAGCCTATCCGGCGCCCGGCGAACTCGTCGAGGTCCGCGCGGCGCCCGGTTCGGAAGACGGCGGCCTCCTGCACGTCTATGCGGAGGGAGACGGCGACCCGACGCTTGTGTTCCTGTCCGGCCTCGGGACCAGCTCTCCCTATTACGATTTCAAGACGCTGTTCGAGCGGCTGTCCGACGATTACCGGATCGCCGTGGTCGAACGGGCCGGCTACGGCTGGAGCGAGATCACGGAAAGCCCGAGAGACCTCGAGACGGTCCTCCATGAGACCCGCACCGCGCTGCGCCGCGCGGGCGAGAGCCCGCCTTTCGTGCTGTTCCCGCACTCGCTCTCCGGGCTCGAAGCGATCTACTGGGCGCACCGGCATCCCGACGAGGTCGAAGCGATCATCGGACTCGACCCGCTTGTGCCGGGCTATTTCGAGCAGGCGGAGTTCGAGCAGGGGGAGGATGTGGCGTCGTTGTCGTGGTTCGAGACGATCATGGCGCGCACGGGGCTGATGCGGTCGGGACCGGACGTCTTCGCCGCGAATTTTCCGGCGATGGTAAAGGGTCGTCTGTCGCCGGCGGAGGCGGAGGTCGCCGAGACGATCTTCCTGCGCCGGACACACACGCCGAACATGTGGGCCGAGGTGCGGGCGCTGCCGGAGAACGCGGCCCTCGTGCGGAACCTGGGCGTCGTCGACGTGCCGGTCCATGCCTTCGTCTCGGACCAGGCGTCTGAACTCTGGACGGACAGCGTCGCATCCTACGCCCGTGCGACCGGCGGCGAGGTCTTCATGCTCGACGCGGGGCATTATCTGCACCTCGACAGGCCCGAGGTCATCGCCGAGACGAGCCGCCAGCTGATCGAGGCGGCGCGTGCCGATTGATCTCTCCGCGGGCGCCTCCGGTCCCCGCTCCCTTCGTCACCGCGGCGCGGGCGTGCGCCCTGACAGCACCTCGGCCATCCAGTCGGCGTCGATGTTGCCGCCGCAGAGGATGACGCCGACCTCTCTGCCCCGCATCCGGTCCGCTTCCTGCAGGAGCCCCGCCAGCGGGGCGGCGCCGGCGCCTTCGGCGAGATTGTGGGTGTCGGTGAAATAGGCGCGGATCGCCGCGGCGACCTCGTCGTCGGAGACGGCGATGATGCGGTCGGCGCCGGTCGAATAGATGTCGAAGGCCTCCCGGACGGGCACCCGGACGGCCATGCCGTCGGCGAAGGTGCGGGCGGTCGGGGTCTCGACGAGCCGTCCCGCCTCGACCGAGAGCTTCGCGCAGGCGGCGGCCTCGCTGACGACGCCGACGATCCTGGTGTCGAGCCCCAGCGCGTCGCGCGCCGCGATCAGCCCGCAGATGCCCGAGCCGCAGCCGATCGGGACGTAGACCGTGTCGAGGCCGGGTCTCGCGGTGAAGAGCTCGAGCGCATAGGTCGCGACGCCGCGGACGAGTTCGCGGTGGAACGGCGGCACGATGAAGAGCCCTTCCTCGGCGCCGACCCGGAAGGCTTCCTCTCGCGCCTGGTCGAAGTCGTCGCCGTGTTCGACGAGATCGGCGCCGAAGGCGCGCATCGCCGCGTTCTTCTCCGGCGAGTTGCCGCGGGGGACGTAGACCACCGGGCGCAGGCCGGCCGCGCGGGCGGCCATCGCCTGACCTTGCCCGTGATTTCCGCGCGTCGCGGTGATGATGCCCGGGCAGCCGGGCTGCGTCCGGACGAGCCAGTCCATCAGCGTGATCGCGCCGCGGACCTTGAAGGCGCCCGTGGGCGTGTGATTCTCGTGCTTGACCCAGACCGTCGCGCCGGTGCGTTCCGCCAGGAGCGGCCAGGCGTACTGCGGCGTGGGCGGCATGCGGCGATGGACGAGGCGCGCGGCCTCCTCGAGATCCGATCTGGTAAACATGGGCGGCTCCGTGGTTGCGAAGCCGTTCTGGCGCCTGCGCGACTGGGAGGCAAGACGGCTTGGATCCGCCGATCGTCCGCATCGGCCTGTGGATAACGCCGGCTCCTCTTGTGGTCGGGTGGTCGATTGCCTTATTGTTGATGCGGGGCTGTCTGTTCCGGACCGGCGTCCGCCCGCGGAAACGCGAGCGAGCCGAGGCCGGATTGACCAATCGAGTGGGACGACATCTGCGGTTTCCGAACGGGCCGCGTGTATTTGTTGCGTGTGGGGTGACGCTTGGACGATCTCGAAAGCGGTCTCGAACGGGAACGTCCAGACGTTCTCGAAGCTCTCAAGTCCATGAACTGGGAAGAGCGGCTGGAGAAGGCGCGCGAGAAGCGCAAGGCCGCGCTGAGTGGCAAGAACACCGATCCCAAGGCGCCCGTCATCCGCGGCGTCGACGCCGCGGATATGCTGAAGCGCGCCGAGGCGGCCGAGCTGGCGCCGCTGCCGGCAGCCGGAGAGCGCGGGTTTCCCTCGCCGATCGACGAGCGGACGTTGCGCGGACACACGCCCGTGGTCTCGCCCGGACTGGCCTCGGTGCGGGAGGATCCGGCCGAGCCGCGCGCGCCCGGGGTGTCCGCGCCGACCGGTGTGGCGGCAGCCGACCGCATGGCGGATGTGCCCTCTGCACCTCTCCCTGAGCCGGCTCGCGAGCGGGAGCGCTCCGTCGCGGGGAGGATAGGCTTCGGCTTCGGCCTCGGGATCGGGATCGGCACCAGCGTGGTCGCCGTGGCGCTGCTCTTCACGCGGGGCGGTCCGAGCGAGTTCTTCGCGGCTCCCGCGCCGGCCGTCGCTCCGTCCGTCGCCGCGTTCCCGCCGACACGGCCGGTCCCGGCGCTTCCGGGCGCCGTCCCGGACGTCTCCGCGCTCGCCGTGGCCGCAGGCGCGCCGTCCGCTCCGGAGAGCGTTCCGCTCGCGCCACCGGCCGGCGCGGGCGCCTTGCCGTCTCTGGTCCTGCCGGGCGGATCGCCGCAAATCGCGGCGCGGGCGCCGGAGCGGGGCGTTCCACGGCCGGAGGATGACCTGTCCGGCATCAGGGGCCTGGCGCGGGATCGCGCGGGGGTCTCGTTCGCGGCGGGCGGCGCGCCGTCGGGGCTGGGCCTTCCCGGACGTGCCGACGCGAGGCCCGCGGCCATCGCGCCGGGGGAGGCGCCCGTCGTTGCGAGCCGGGCGCCGGCCCTCGCAGGCGCGACGGTGTCGGGCGCGAGCGCCGATATCGCGGTCTCCGCGCCGGTCGCGGCCGCGCCCGTCGCCCCGCCCACACTCACCCTTGCCAGCACGGGCGGACAGGAC
>CAYTBD010000052.1:10898-11024 GCA_964435755.1 uncultured Rhodobacterales bacterium | reverse complement strand
GGCTGCTACGTCTGCCACAGCCAGATGATCCGCCCGATGCGTGACGAGGTCGAGCGCTACGGGCACTACTCTCTGGCGGCGGAGTCGATGTACGATCATCCGTTCCAGTGGGGGTCCAAGCGCACC
>CAYTBD010000052.1:0-10888 GCA_964435755.1 uncultured Rhodobacterales bacterium | reverse complement strand
CGCGCGTTGGCGGGCGCTACTCGGACGAATGGCACGTCGATCACTTCGTCGACCCGCAGTCGGTCGTGCCGGAATCGGTGATGCCGAAATACGGCTTCCTCTTGGATCGGCTGATCACCCCCGAACACATCGGCGATCTCCTGCGGACGAACACGGCGGTGGGCGTGCCCTACACCGAAGAGATGATCGAGAATGCGCAGGCGGACTTCATGGTGCAGGTCGACCCGTTCGGCGACATCGACGGTCTGCTCGAGCGCTATCCGAAGGCGCAGGTCCGGAATTTCGACGGTGAACCGGGGATCTCGGAGATGGATGCGCTGATCGCCTACATGCAGATGCTCGGCACGCTGGTCGACTTCTCGACCTTCACGCCGGTCGAAAGCAGGTGAGGGCCTCATGACCGAACCGACGCTTCTCGAGCAGATCTGGGCGAACAGAACGCTGTTATGGCTGTTCACGGCCTTCGTCATCGCCGTCCTGTTCGCGTTCAGACCCGGCAGCAGGAAGGTTCATCGCGACAGCGCTGACATTCCGTTCCGGCACGACGACAAACCCGCCTCGGACGACGAAACCGACGGCCACCACAAGGAGGCGCGCTCGTGAGCAAGACGCCTGTGAAGAAGACCGACGAACCCGAAACGACAGGCCATTCCTGGGACGGGATCGAAGAGTACAACAACCCTCTGCCGCGCTGGTGGCTGTGGACCTTCTACGTCACGATCTTCTGGGGGGTGCTCTATACGATCGCCTATCCCGCATGGCCGCTCGTGAAGGAGGCGACGCCGGGGCTCCTGGGGTTCTCCACCCGCGCCAACGTGCAGGCCGAAATCGATGAGGCAACCGCGCAGAACGCGGCGCTGATCGAGCGGCTGGCGAATGTGGAGCTTGCGGCCGTCAACGAGGATCAGGAACTCTACAGCTACGCCGTGAACGGCGGAGCCGCGGTGTTTCGCAGCCACTGTTCGCAGTGCCACGGATCGGGCGCGGCGGGGGCGCAGGGCTATCCCAACCTCCTGGACGACGACTGGCTCTGGGGCGGCACGATCGAGGACATCGCCTATACCGTCACCCACGGCATCCGGAACGAGCAATCGCCCGAAACGCACTGGTCGCAGATGCCTGCCTTCGGCGAGATTCTGTCGGAGGAGGAGATCGCGTCGGTCGTGCAATACGTCCGCCAGCTTTCCGGTCAGGAGCACGACGCGGCGCTCGCCGAGGCGGGGTCCGAGGTCTACCTCGACCAATGCGCCGCGTGTCATATGGATGACGGCACCGGTGACACGTTCCAGGGCGCGCCGAACCTGAGCGACGCGATCTGGCTCTACGGCGGCGACGTCGAGACGCTGACGGAGACCGTGACATACAGCCGCTTCGGCGTCATGCCCGCATGGTCGGAAGAATACCGTCCGGCCCAAGGGCTGACCCAGGCCGAAATCAATGCGGTTTCGACCTACGTCCACCAGCTTGGCGGTGGCGAGTAACGAAGACCCGGGCGCCCCTTGCGGGGCGCCCCGATCTCAGACCGGTCCCGGATCCTGTTCGCGCGTTTCCTCGGGACTTCGGTCGGAGGGCGGCGGTGCCTCAGGGCATCGCCGTTTCCGATTCTTGATCCACGTCAAGGATGTGGACCGGCAACCGTGAAAGACAAGGTGGCGCGAACAGAACCCCGGAGTATGTCCTGTGAGTTCAACCGACCAAGAGCAGCTTTACGCGGCGCGTGAACCTGTTTTTCCCCGCCGTGTGTCAGGCAAGTTCCGGTCCCTGAAGTGGTGGATCATGGCGGTGACGCTCGGCATCTACTACCTCACGCCGTGGATTCGCTGGGACCGGGGCCCGGATCTGCCGGATCAGGCGGTGCTCGTCGACCTTGCAGGCCGGAGGTTCTTCTTTTTCATGGTCGAGATATGGCCGCACGAATTCTATTTCGTCGCGGGCCTCCTGATCATGGCGGGCCTTGGCCTGTTCCTCTTCACGTCGGCCCTGGGTCGTGTCTGGTGCGGCTACACCTGCCCGCAGACCGTCTGGACCGATCTCTTCATTCTGGTCGAGCGCTGGGTTGAAGGCGATCGGAACGCCCGCGTCAGGCTCTGGAACGCCAAGTGGGATTTCCGCAAGGCGCGCCTGCGGCTGACGAAATGGACCCTCTGGCTTCTGATCGCTCTGGCGACGGGTGGCGCATGGGTATTCTACTTCACGGACGCCCCGACACTCCTGCGCGACCTCGCGACCTTCGACGCGCATCCGGTGGCCTACACGACGATCGCCGTCCTAACCGGCACCACACTGCTGTTCGGCGGCTTCGCCCGTGAACAGGTCTGCATCTACATGTGCCCATGGCCCCGCATTCAGGCCGCGATGATGGACGAGGATTCCATCACCGTCGCCTACCGTGACTGGCGCGGGGAGCCGCGCGGCAAGCACCGCAAGGCGGAAGGCGCGGAGCTTCTGGGCGACTGCATCGACTGCAACGCCTGCGTCAACGTCTGCCCGATGGGTATCGACATCCGCGACGGTCAGCAGCTTGCCTGCATCACCTGCGCGCTCTGCATCGACGCCTGCGACGACGTGATGGAGAAGATCGGCAAGCCTCGCGGTCTGATCGACTACATGGCGCTGACCGACGAGACGCGCGAGCGTGCCGGCGAGGCGCCGCGGCCGATCTGGAAGCACGTGTTCCGGCCGCGCGTCATCCTCTACTCCGCGCTCTGGACGCTTGTTGGCGTCGGTCTTGTCGTCGCGCTGTTCATGCGTCAGGAAATCGACCTGACCGTCGCGCCGGTCCGCAATCCGACCTACGTGACCCTTTCGGACGGATCGATTCGCAACACCTACGACGTGCGCCTGAGGAACATGAACCTCGAGGAGCGCACCTTCGCCGTCTCGGTCAGCGGCGCGCCATCGCTCGAGGTCGCACTGGAAGGCGAGGACGATCTGACCGTCGACGTCCCGGCAAACGAGATGGTCCTGCAACGCGTCTATGTCATCGCGCCACCGGGCTCGGAGCCGGCCACGTCGGACCGGACGGAAATCCGGCTCTGGGTCGACGACACGTCCACCACCGACCGCGCGTCCAGAGAGACGGTCTTCAACGGAAGAGGAGCTGAATGATGGTCAAGGAAATCACCGGACGCCACGTGCTGATCGGCGGCGTTCTCGCTTTCGGTGTCATCATCGGGGCGAACATGGTCCTCGCCGTCAATGCGGTTCGGACCTTCCCCGGACTCGAGGTGAAGAACAGCTACGTCGCGAGCCAGAATTTCGACCGGAAGAAGGCTGCGCAGCTCTCGCTCGGCTGGACCGTCTCGGCGGAGATCGCGGGCGAAGAGCTGCGGCTGTCGATCACCGATGCCGAAGGGCGTCCGGTCGACCCCGCCGAGATCGACGCCACGCTGGGCAAGGCGACGCACGTCAAGGCGGACGTCACGCCCGAGTTCGCCTTCGTCGACGGTGTGCACGTCGCCCCTGTCTCCGCCGGGCCCGGCAACTGGAACCTGCGCATGAAGGCCGTGGCCGAGGACGGAACGCTGTTCGAACAACGCATCGTGATCTACGTCAGATCGTGACATGAGCCTCGCCGAAACCCCTCATCCCGCAGCCTGCCCGGCCTGCGTGGCTGCGCCGGCGGCAGAGGAACTCGCGGCGCATGCGAAGCTTCCCCAGGGGCCCGGCACCGTCCAGCTCTCGCTTCCGACGATCCACTGCGCTGCCTGCATTTCGGCGGTCGAGAGAGGTCTCGCCAGTGCGCCCGGCGTCCGGACCGCGCGGGTGAACCTCACGCTGAAGCGCGTCACCATAGATACCGAGCCCGGTACGCCGGTCGAAGACCTGATCGCTCGGATCGAGGGGCTTGGCTACGAGGCACATGAACTCGACTCCGCCGCTCTCTCGGCGACGGAGACCGACCGCAGGGGCCGCGACCTCCTGATGCGCCTCGCGGTGGCGTTCTTCGCGAACATGAACGTGATGCTGCTGTCGGTCGCGGTCTGGTCCGGGGCCGAAGGCGTCACGCGCGACATGTTCCACTGGATATCGGCGGCGATCACCATCCCGGCGGTGATCTTCTCGGGCCGGCCGTTCTACGCCTCGGCCTGGTCGGCGCTCCGCGTGCGCCGGCTCAACATGGATGTTCCGATCTCGCTCGCGATCATCCTCGCCGTCGCCCTGTCGCTCTGGGAGACGTCGCTCTCGGGCAAGCACGCCTACTTCGACGCGGCGCTGTCGCTGACGTTTTTCCTCCTTCTCGGGCGCTACCTCGACTACCGGACCCGGGCGTCGGCGCGCTCGGCGGCGCAGGAGCTGACCGCCCTCGAGGTTCCGAAGGCATGGAGGCTCACGGACGGAGCCGAGGTGCAGGTCCGGGTGAACGAACTCGCGCTCGGCGACCTCGTGCGCGTGCGTCCGGGCGGGCGCATCCCGGTCGACGGAGTCGTCGTCGATGGCACGAGCGAGATCGACCGCTCGCTGATGACGGGGGAGAGTCTTCCGGTCTTCGCCGGACCGGAGACCGCTGTCCACGCCGGCGAAGTGAACCTGACGGGGCCGCTTTCGCTACGGGTGTCGGCGACAGGCCGCGACACGGCGCTGCACCGGATCGCGGATCTGGTGGCCGTCGCCGAATCCGGCCGGACGAACTACAATTCGCTCGCCGACCGGATGGCCCGCGCCTATGCGCCTGTCGTGCACATTCTTGCGGCGGCGACCTTCATCGCCTGGATGTGGGTGTCCGGGGGGGATGCGCGGCTGTCGCTCAACATCGCGGTCGCGACCCTGATCATCACCTGCCCCTGTGCGCTGGGTCTTGCCGTTCCGGCCGTCACCACCGCCGCATCGGGTCGGCTTTTCCGCAAGGGCCTGCTCATCAAGGACGGCACGGCGCTCGAACGACTGGCCGAGGTCGACACCGTCGTCTTCGACAAGACCGGTACGCTGACCATGGGCCTGCCCGAGCCTCTCGACCTGGACAGGCTGTCGCGCCGTGACATCGAGGCGGCCCTGGCTCTGGCCGATGCGTCCTCGCATCCGCTCGCGAAAGCACTCGTCAAGGCAGGGCGCGGCGCCGGTCTGCGACCGGGACCGGCGACGGACGTGACGGAGGTTCCGGGCTACGGCGTCGAAGGCACCGTCCGGGGCGAGCGGGCCCGTCTGGGGCGCGCCGCATGGGTCGGTGCGGACGGGGTGGCGGAGACGGCGACATACCTCCGGCTGGGCTCGGCGGAGCCCATTGCCATCCGTTTCGCCGACAGCATCAGGCCCGGCGCGGAGCAGGCGATCGAGGAGCTTCGCGCGGCCGGCAAGCGGTTGATCCTGATCTCGGGCGACTCCGACGCTGCCGTCCGCGATTTCGCGCGCCGGATCGGCATTGACGAGGCGATCTCCGAGGCGCTGCCCGAGGAGAAGGCCAGAATGGTCGCGGACCTCGCCGCCGAAGACCGCAAGGTCCTGATGGTCGGCGATGGCCTGAACGACACAGCCGCGCTCGCGGCGGCGCACGTTTCCATTTCTCCCGCCACCGCCCTTGATGCGGCGCGGGTCGCATCCGACATGGTCCTCATGGGCAAGGATCTCTCGGCGCTTGGCGACGCGGCCCGCACTGCGGTCAGCGCCCGCGCGCGGATCAAGGAGAACTTCACGATCTCGACGATCTACAACGTCGTCGCCGTGCCGATTGCCTTGCTCGGCTTCGCAACCCCGCTGGCGGCCGCGCTGGCGATGTCCCTGTCCTCGATCACGGTATCCCTGAACGCGCTCCGGGTCCGCTGATGGACGTGCTCGTCTGGCTCATCCCGGTGTCCCTGTTCCTTGGCGGGCTTGGCCTCGCCGGCTTCTTCTGGGCCTTGAGGAAGGGTCAGTTCGAGGATCCCGAAGGCGATAGCCGCAGGATCCTGAATCCCGACTACGACGAGAAACCGAAGGACTAGAGCCGGCGCCGGGACGTCACGGGTCCGCCGCCCAGCGCCTCGATCCGGGCGGTCGCCGCCGCGATGGGTTCGCAGGCGACGGCCATGTGGTGCGCATTCGCGTGAATCAGTGTCTCGGGATCGACCGCGATCGCCACGTGGCCTTTCCAGAAATAGAGATCTCCCCGCGTCGGTGTCTCGCCCTGTTCGAGCGGTATGCCGAGCGCGGCCTCCTGCAGGTCCGTGTCCCCGGGGCACGGGATGCCTGCGGCGAGCAGCGCGGCCTGGAGGAGGCCCGAGCAGTCGATCCCCGTTCCGGAGTTTCCGCCCCAGAGGTACGGCGTCCCGAAGAAGAGCTGCGCGACGGTCACCGGATCCCGGAACGGCCGCTCGATCGTGCGAAGGTGCGGCTTGGGCACGAAGCATCCTTCGGATGTTTCCAGGAAGCGGTCGGTTTCGGAAACGATCCGGAAGCGCGACCCGAAGGACAGCGGGGTGATCGCCTCCCGTTTGATCTCCGGCGACGGGTACAGGTGGCTCCCGCGGACGGCGAGCATGTAGTTGGCGGTGAGGGAGGCGCCGATGTCGGCGCTTCTGATCCATCCCGTGTAGCCGTCCCGGTCCAGCGTCCCGAAGCTCCAGCCGTCGCGGTCCTCGAGCACGAGGACGCCTTCTCCCATGACGGCCTGCCGGTCGAGAGTGCCGCCCGGGTCGCGCCGCAGATCGGCGACCGCGGCCCGGATCGCGTGCGGCTCGCCCGCGACGGCCTGCAGATGAGGAAATGCGTCCGCGACGCTGACATGCGCAACGCTGTCGTTTGCGGGCGTTGTCCGGGGATCAGCCAAGCTCGAGGATCCGGGGCAGGGCGTCGAGAAGCGCGCGCGCGCCCTGGCCGACGCCCCCCTTCGGCCGACCGGGCGCGGCGGAGCGCTGCCAGCCATAGATATCGAAATGGACGTACCGCTCCACATCCGCAAAGCGCCTCAGGAACAGGGCCGCCGTGATCGCGCCGGCCATGCCGCCGGAGGGCGCGTTGTCGAGATCGGCGACCGCCGGTTCGATCATGGGCTCGTAGGGATCCCAGAACGGAAGGCGCCATACCGGGTCCCGCACCCGTGCGGCGCCTGCCGACAAAGCCGAGGCCACGCCTTCGTCGTCGGTGAAGAATGGAGCAAGGTCGGGGCCGACGGCGACCCTCGCGGCCCCGGTGAGAGTGGCCATCGATACCAGCAGGTCGGCGCCGTCCTCCGACGCCAGTGCCAGCGCGTCGGCGAGCACGAGCCGGCCCTCGGCATCGGTGTTGTTGACCTCGACCGTCAGGCCCTTGCGTGAGGTGAGGACGTCCTGCGGGCGGAAGGATGACCCGGAAACCGAATTCTCCACCGCCGGAATCAGGACGCGCAGCCGAAGCGGCAGGTTCAGAGACATGATCATCCGCGCCAGCCCCAGCACGGTCGCGGCGCCGCCCATGTCCTTCTTCATCAGGCCCATCGAGCCGCCGGGCTTCAGGTTCAGCCCGCCGGTGTCGAAGCACACGCCCTTGCCGACGAGCGTCAGCCTCGGGCCGCTGCGTCCCCAGTGCATGTCGATCAGCCGGGGCGCGCGTGAAGAGGCGCGACCGACTGCATGAATCATCGGGAGGTTCGCCGCGAGCAGGTCCTCACCGACCGTCACGTCGATCGCGGCCCCGAACTCCTTCGCGAGTTCGGCTGCCGCGGACGCCAGTTCCTCGGGCCCCATGTCCGACGCCGGCGTGTTGATGAGGTCGCGCGTGAGCGCCTCCCCCGCCGCGATCGCCTCTATCCGGAGCGCGTCGATACCCTCAGGCGCGACGAGTTCGGCCTTCGGTGGCTTTGCGGCCTTGTACCTGTCGAAGCGGTACGCCGCCAGCAGCCATCCCAGTGCCGCCTCTTCGAGCGCTTCGTTCGGGAGGGATGTTTCGAGCCTGTAGGTGCCCGCCGGCAATCTGGAACGAACGGCGCCGAGCGTGAACCGCCTGCGCACCGCGTCCTCGGCCGTTCCCAGGCCCGCCGCCGCGGCCGCCACCGATCCGTCCGATCCGGGAACGGTGACCGCGCTCCCCGCCGATCCGTCGAAGCCCGAAGCGTCGACCCACGTCCGTTCGCGATCCTCGAGACCGCCGCGCCACGTCTCGACTTCGGCCTTGGTCACAAGGTGGAGCGGGATGGCCGGCGCACCCGGCGCGGCGAATTTCGGAGCGGTCATGGAGTGTCCTTCGGATTGATCCTGGCGCCGAGCCTATCCGGCTGCGCTCCGCCTGCAAGCCCCGTCAGCTTCGCGCCGCCCACGCGTCTCCAATCGCCGGAACGACCCCGTCGCAGAGCCGCTCGAGCCGCGCGAACGTCGCGCCGAGTGCGGCGCTGTCCCTTGTGGCGGTCGTGTGCGCCGCGTCCCCGGCCACGCGAGAGACCGCGGGCAGTCCGATCGCGTTCGCCACCGGCATCAGATGACGCATCGCGGTGGCGAAGCCCTCGGAATCGCCGTTCCGAAGCGCGTGTCGGGCGTCCGTGAGGCGCCAGTCGATTTCCTCGATCGCGCGCCCGATCATGCGCTCTGCCGCGAACCGCCCCATGCTCTCGACCAGCGCCTCGATCCGCTTCGCATCTATCTCTGCCCTCTCGTCGAAAACGAGCGTCCTTGCACCGGTCATCCGTCACCCCAATGTTGCCCCGTGCGGAAGGCTGACGGAGGCGAGGAAAGATTCCGTTCGTCCAAGACGCGATTATAGCTCCAATTCTCCGTGAAACTTGGCTACTTGGGGGCACTTGATGCTCCGAGGGACCAGGCGCAGCATGACAACCTATCGACCTTTGCCGGGCTATCTCGCCCAGCGTTATCATGGCTGGAAGGCCACGACTCATCGCGACAACCAGGCGTGGTACCGGCGCCTCGCCGAGGAAGGCCAGCGGCCGCGCGAGATGATCATCACCTGCTGCGACAGCCGCGTGCACGTGACGACAATGTTCGGCTCCGATTCCGACGAGCTTTTCATCCATCGAAATATCGCGGCGCTCGTCCCGCGTTACGCGCCAGACGGCGGCCATCACGCCACGTCGTCGGCCATCGAGTACGCCGTGACGACACTGCGTGTCTCGCACCTGATCGTGCTCGGTCACTCCCGCTGCGGCGGCGTCAAGAGCTGCTTCGAGATGTGCTCGGGCCAGGCGCCGGATCTGGAGCAGAAGTCGAGCTTCGTCGGTCGATGGCTCGACCTGCTGCGCGAGGGCTACGACGACCTGCCGCAGGGTCTCGACCACGACACGGCGTGCCGGACGCTCGAACGGAAGGCGGTGCTCGTCTCGCTGGAAAATCTCCTGACCTTCCCGATGGTCCGGTCGGCAGTTGACGCCGGTGAGATGACGCTTCACGGTCTCTGGGCCGATATCGCCGAGGGCGGACTCGAGGCATACGACGCGGATCAGGACCGCTTCTTGCCGGTCTGATCCGAGGTGCGGCGGGGAAACAGGACGGGCCGGCGGACCGGATGACGGAAATCTTCTCGCTCGCGGCCGACAACCTGATCTCTCCGATCATCCTGTCCTTCGTTCTGGGGCTCGCCGCCTCCTTCGCACGGTCGGACCTGTCGATCCCGGAAGCCGTCGCCAAGGGGTTGTCGATCTACCTGCTGTTCTCGATCGGCTTCAAGGGCGGCGCCGGCGTTGCGGCGCATGGAATCGACGCGACGCTCGTCGGTTCGCTGATCGCCGGCATCATCCTTTCCTTCGCCCTGCCGTTCATCGCCTACGGGTATCTCAGGGTCCTGACCCGCCTGCCACTGATCGATGCCGCCGCCGTGGCGGCGCACTACGGCTCGATTTCCATCGTCACATTCGTGGCGGCCACCTCGGTGCTCGAGGGGCGCGGGATCCCGTCCGAAGGATACATGGTCGCCGTCGCGGCAGTGATGGAAGCGCCGGCCATCCTGTCGGCGCTCTGGCTCGTCATGCGCAGCGGGAAATCGGCCGATGTGGAAGAGGGTCTCTGGCGCGAGATCCTGCTGAACGGATCCATCGTGCTTCTGGTCGGCGCCTTCCTGATCGGCTGGATCACGGGAGAGGACGGCCTTCGGGAAATCGAGGCGTTCGTCGTCGCCCCGTTCAAGGGCGCGCTCTGCCTTTTCCTGCTCGACATGGGACTGGTGGCGGGGCGTGGACTGAGGGAGAGCCGCGGGATCCTCGGAGCGGGCGCCGTCGCATTCGGAGTGCTCATGCCGGTCACGGGCAGCCTGATCGGTCTCGCGACCGCGCTTCTTCTGGGCCTTTCCACGGGCGGGACGGTTCTGATGATGGTTCTGGCCGCGTCGGCCTCCTACATCGCCGTTCCCGCCGCGATGCGCGTCGCGCTGCCGGACGCCAATCCTTCGATCTACCTCACGCTGTCGCTCGGCGTGACCTTCCCCTTCAACCTTACCCTCGGCATTCCGCTCTACGTGGCGCTTGCCGGGGCCGTTGCCGGACAGTGACGCCATGGACATGCACAAGGCCAAGCGGGTCGAAATCATCATAGAAGCGCCGATGGAACGCCGTCTCACGAGGGCGCTGGCCGACGCCGGCGTCACCGGGTTCACGGTTCTGCCCGTTCTCGGCGGCTCGGGCCGATCCGGCCGGTGGAGCCGCGAAGGACAGGTCAGCCGTGCCGGCGGCATGGTCGCGCTGGTCTGCCTGATCCGGCCGGATCGGGTCGACGCGCTTCTGGAGGCGGCGTTGTCGGTGGTCGAGCGTCACATCGGCGTCGTGTCCGTGACCGACACCGAGGTGATCCGGGCCGAACGGTTCTGATCGCGCCTGCATTCGGGACGGACTCCGGAACCTCGGCAACCGGTGAAGGTTTGCCTCGGAACCGGGAGATTCCGTCCCATGAACAAGGCTCCTCGCGATCCGTGGCCCGACGCCACCCTTCCGATCCTTCGCGATCCCTACCGCTACATCTCGCGCCGCTCGCGGGCTTTCGGCACAGACGCGTTCCGCACG
>CAYTBD010000051.1:0-11189 GCA_964435755.1 uncultured Rhodobacterales bacterium | reverse complement strand
GAGGGCCGCATGGGCCGCAAGGCCGGGGCCGGCTTCTACGCCTACGACGACGCCGGCAAACGGCAGGGCCTCTGGGAGGGGCTCGTGGCCCGCCATCCTGTGAAGGACGATCAGCCCGACCTCGCCACCGTCCAGCACCGGCTGATGATGGCGCAGGTGCTTGAGGCCGTCAGGGCCCTAGAGGAGGGCGTTCTCATGGACATCCGCGAAGGCGACGTGGGCGCGATCCTCGGCTGGGGCTTCGCGCCGTGGTCGGGCGGGCCGTTCTCCTGGCTCGACATGATCGGCGCGGACCGGGCCGTGGAGATCTGCGACAGTCTCGAGGCCGCGCACGGGTCCCGGTTCGAGGCTCCGGGACTGCTGCGACAAACGGCGGCGGAGGGCGGGAGCTTCTATGGCGGGGCGGCGTCGGAGGCGGCCTGATCCGGCGGGGGTGCGGGTCTCGACGGCAGGCGCGATGAGCCGGAGATCCGCGAAGCCGGCTCCCGGCACGGGCAACGGCGCCGTCAGAGCGTTCACATGATGCAGCCGCGCGGGTGCGAAGGCCCTGCGGAAACAGGCGGCAGACCCGGTCCCTTCACGGCGCGGAAGCCCGGCCTCGTGACGGACCGCGCGGATGGCGACGTAGGCACGGCACGGGCGAGACGATCATTCGGCAGGCTCGGCCGCCGCCTCGCCCTTCCGGCTCCGGAGCGCGATGACCGTCCCCGAAAAGATGATGAGCGCGATCCCGACGACTCCCTGGGCATCGATCGTCTCTTCGCGGAGAACCCACGCCCAGGCCGAGATGAAGACGAGGAGCGAATACTCGAAGATCCCGACGTAGGACGCCTCGCCAAGCTGGTAGGCGCGGATGATCAGGAAGACCCCGATGAGCGACCCGACCGCCTGCACCGCCGTCCAGAACAGGAAGGTGCCTGTCGGATCGACCCAGCCCATGAGGACGAAGGCGTCGGCGCGGCCCGCCGTGTCGACCGGGAAGAGGGTGAAGGCGGCAAGCCCGATCGCCCCGGCGAGGCCGAGCCCGGTGAAGGACCCGGCGAGAAGCGTGAGCGTCGTCTCGTCCCGGCACCACGTCCGCGTGGCGAGCGCGGAGACGGCGTAGAACAGACCCGCGAAGAGCGGCACGATCGTCCAGACGCTGAAATCCGACAGGTCCGGCCGGAGGATGAGGAGAACGCCCGCGAATCCCACCGCGACGGCGCCGATGCGGAACGGCCCGATATTCTGCCTCAGGACGACCGCCGAGATCAGGACGACGAAGATCGGCGAGGTGAAAAGACCCGCCGCCGCCTGCGCCACGGGCAGCACTCCGAGCGCCGCGAAGTAGAGCACCATCGCGAGCGTCAGGAAGAAGCTGCGCCCGACGACCCCGGCCCACCTCACTGGCGCGATCCGCCCCAGGCCGAGCCAGACGACCGCGAGGAAGATCGGCAGGCTCATCACCGCCCGCACCGCATGGAATTGCCAGATCCCCGCCTCCGCGGCGATCAGCACGACGAAATTGTCGATGAAGCCGATGACGACCATCGCCGAAAGGATCGAGAGCGCCGCCGCGACCGGCCGGGTGTCCATCAGGTCCGCCTCCTCCCCTGCGCTTACTGCCCCCGTGGCCGCAGGGCAATGCCGGGCGATTGCCGGGTGCGCGGCGTTCGCCTATTGTCCCGCCGGGAAGGGACGGCAGGGACCGTCGGGCAGGCATGACGGCACTCAGCGATTACCAGAGGCTCGAGACGACGGGCATATGGCGTCCCGCGCCGGACGCGCAGCGCCGCGACGTCGTGGTGTCGGTCGGCGAGGCGACTCTGGTGATGACCGACCAGTCCGACACGGCGCTCGCCCATTGGTCGCTCGCCGCGATCGAGCGGCGGAATCCCGGTGTTACGCCCGCGATCTACACGCCCGGTCCCGATGCCACCGAGCAACTCGAGATCGCGGACGACGAGATGATCGCGGCGATCGAGCGTGTGCGGCGCGCGGTGGAACGGGCGCGCCCGCGGCCCGGACGGCTGCGGTCGCGGATCGCGCTCGGCCTCGCGGCGGCCCTGATCCTCCTCGGCATCCTGCTGGTGCCGAACGCGCTTATCCGTCAGGCCGCCCGGGTCGCGCCCGAGGCGGCGCGCGCCGAGATCGGCGAGGCGGTGCTCGGCAATCTCGGCCGCATCGCCGGCCCGCCGTGCTCTTCGCCCGCCGGCGATCGCGCGCTCGCCCGGCTCAAGACACGCCTTCTGGGGCCCGGGGCGGGCCGGATCGTCGTCATCCGCGACGCGCTCCCGGCCTCGGCGCATCTGCCGGGGGACATCGTGCTCCTGTCGCGGGAACTCGTGGAGGACCACGAGACCCCGGAGGTCGCCGCGGGGTATCTGCTTGCCGAGAAGGTCGCGGCTGCGCAGGTCGATCCCCTTCTCCGCCTGCTCGACTGGACAGGCACCGGCGCGGCCTTCAGCCTGCTGACGAGCGGCGAGGTGCCGGAGGACGACCTTCGGGACTACGCCGAATTCCTCCTCGGAACCGAAGGCGCCAGCGTCTCCGACGCCACGCTCCTCGCCGCCTTCGGGGAGGCCGGAGTCCGTGCCTCGCCCTACGCCTACGCCCGCGACATCACCGGGGAAGCGACGGTGACCCTCATCGAAGCCGACCCGGTGCCGGCCGGCGGCGCGAGGACGATCCTGTCGGATGGCGACTGGGTGGCGCTTCAGGGCATCTGCGGCGGCTGAGGCCGTCGGCCTGGCGGAAGGCGGCCGGCCTCAGTCCCCGACGAGCCGCCTCGGCACCGTATCGGTCCAGATGCGGCGCATTTTCGCCGCGCCTTCGGGCGTGCCCTTGGCGCGGTGGGGGTTCAGCCGGTCATCCTCCCAGACCGGCTTGTAGCCCTTCGGAACGTGGCTCGCCCGTGTCCCGGGTGCCTTGCCCGTCGCGACCTGCGCGCGACGCGGCACCCCGGGCCGCACGCCCTCGGCGCTTGCCCGGACGACCCGTTCTGGCCCCTGCGCGGCGGTCTTGATGACCGAGGCCGTGTCGAGAATGACCGGCGGAGCATCGGGGCGGATGTCCGGCATGCTGCCGGTCGTGCGGCCGAGACCGGCGGCAAGCGTCGGCTGGAACCCGCAGAGCGGCGACCGGTCCCGCTGAAGCCGCGGCGCCCAGCCGATCTGTCCGTCGACCTCGACCCGGACGAAGACGCAGCCCTGCGTGTCGACGTACTGACGGCCGCCGAAGCCTTCCGGCGGCGCTTCGGCCGGACCGTTCGACGCCGGCGCCGGCGCTCCGAAGGCGATGGCCGCCAGTGCCGCAAGTGCCGTGCCGCGAATGCTACGCATGATCCCGATCCCCCATATCTATGTCCCCAAAATGCAGAACACAGAAGATTTAGTAAAGGGTAAAGGCGCGGCGGCGGTCCCGCCGACCGGCTACTTCGTCCCGTACATCCGATCCCCGGCGTCGCCGAGCCCCGGTACGATATATCCGTGATCGTTGAGGTGATCGTCGAGCGCGGCGGTCACGATCGGGACATCCGGGTGCGCCTCCTTCATCCGCGCGACGCCTTCGGGCGCCGCCAGAAGGCAGAGAAACCGTATTGTCTTCGCCCCCGCCGTCTTCAGAAGATCGATCGCGGCGGCCGACGAGTTCCCGGTCGCGAGCATCGGATCGACGACGATCACGATGCGGTCCTCGAGCTGGGTCGGCGCCTTGAAATAGTACTGCACCGGGTGCAGCGTCACGGGGTCCCGGTAGAGGCCCACGAAGCCGACCCGCGCCGCCGGGACAAGCTCGAGGATACCGTCGAGAAGCCCGTTCCCGGCCCGGAGGATCGAGATCAGCGCGAGCTTCTTGCCCTCGATCACCGGCGCGTCCATCTCGCAGAGCGGCGTCTCGATGCGCTTCGTCGTCATCGGCAGCTCGCGCGTGACCTCGTAGGCGAGGAGATGGCTGATCTCGCGCAGGAGCTGGCGGAAGGACTTGGTCGAGGTGTCCTTCTCGCGCATCAGCGTCAGCTTGTGCTTCACGAGGGGGTGGTCGACGACGGTGAGGTGCTGGCTCATGAGCGTGTCCCTGGAGAGAGGCGTGCGGGTGTTGTGCTAGAGCAAATCCGTGCGGAGGGGAAACCCGTTTCTCACGACCCGCAGCGCGCGGGATCCGGTGTCCCGATGCGGGGGTTTCGCACCCCCGCGCCCCCGCGGAGTATTTCTCCCGAGATGAAGCAGGAGCGCCGGCTCCTCTTCATCTCGGTCCAAATACTCTCGCCGAAGGCGATCCCGGCGCGGCCGTCAGCGCAGGCGGCGCGCCACCCGGGCGCGGGTGGCCTCGTCGCAGAAGGCGGCGTCGAGGGCGGTGCGGTTCAGCGCCGCGAAGTCGGCCTCCTCCCAGCCGAAGGCCTCGGCGAGGCGGTCGAATTCATGGGTCATCGTGGTGTGGAAGAACGGCGGGTCGTCGGTCGAGACGGTGACCTTCACGCCCTTCTCGCGGAGCCGCGCGACGGGATGATCGGTCCATGTGGGATAGATGCCGAGCGCCACGTTCGAGCCGGGGCAGACCTCGAGCACGACGCCGTCCTCGGCCAGCCGGTCCACGAGCGCGGGATCCTCGATGGCGCGCACGCCGTGGCCGATCCGTTCCACCTTGAGGTCGCGCAGCGCGTCGCGCACGCTGTCCGGCCCGCCCCATTCGCCCGCATGCGCGGTCAGCCGCAGCCCCGCCTCGCGCGCCATGTCGAAGGCCCAGGCGAAATCCGCGGGCCTGCCCGCCTTCTCGTCGCCCGCGATCCCGAAGCCGACGAGCCAGTCGCCCGCCGTCTCGGCGGCGCAGAGCGCCGTTTCCCTGGCCTTTTCGGGGCCGAAGTGGCGGATGCAGGTGACGATGCCGCGCAGCGTGATGCCATCCTGCCGCTCGGCCTCCTCCGCCGCCTCGCGGATGGCGTGGAGGTAGTCGCGCCACGCGTCGACATCGCGGCCGCCACAGAAGTCGGGCGACAGGAACGTCTCGGAATAGACGACGCCGGCGGCCGCGCTTTCGGCGAGCACCGCGCGGGTCAGGCGGGCGTAGTCCTCGGGGCTCGTCAGTACCGAGGTCGCGGCCTCGTAGACCTTCAGGAAGTGCCAGAAATCGGTGTAGGAATAGCTGCCGTCCGCGGCGAAGACGCCCGCAAGGTCGACGCTCTTCTCCTGCGCCAGACCGCGCA
The DNA here is from genome assembly GCA_964435755.1 of uncultured Rhodobacterales bacterium. Classification (GTDB taxonomy): domain Bacteria; phylum Pseudomonadota; class Alphaproteobacteria; order Rhodobacterales; family Rhodobacteraceae; genus DAINOF01. The sequence goes on along the minus strand of CAYTBD010000051.1, from coordinate 6,010 downwards.
CGAAGGCGGGCGGCGCGGCGCCCTCGATGTGAAGGTGCAGCTCGACCTTCGGATAGTCGCGATAACTCAAAGGAAACTCCGTCCGGGACCCTGAGAGGGCACGCCGAGGTGGGCGGCGACACTCGCGCCCACGTCGACGAACCCGACCGATCCGATCTCGCAGAGACCGGCACCCCATGCAACCACCGGCACCCGTTCACGGGTGTGATCGGTGCCGACCCACGTCGGGTCGTTGCCGTGATCGGCGGTGAAGACGAGAAGGTCGCCCTCGCGCAGGTGCTCCGTCACCCGCGGGATCTGGCTGTCGAACCATTCCAGCGCACGGGCGTAGCCGGAGACGTCGCGGCGATGGCCGTAGACGCTGTCGAACTCGACGAAATTCGCCATGGTGAGGCTGCCGTCAGCGGCCGTTCGCGCCGCGTCGACCAGGTGCTCCATCAGGTCGGCGTCCGGGCCCTTCACCACGTCGGTGATGCCCTGCATCGAGAAGATGTCGCCGATCTTGCCGATCGCATGCACCGGGCGGCCCGCGGCCCGGATCCAGTCGCAGAGGGTGGGCGCGGGCGGCGCGATGGCGAAGTCGCGGCGGTTCGCGGTGCGCTCGAAGGCGCCGGGTTCGCCCAGGAAGGGCCGTGCGATGACCCGGCCGACCTTCATCGCGTGGAGCCGGGGCGCGAGATCGCGGCAGAGCTTCAGGAGCCGGTCGAGCCCGAACGCCTGCTCGTGCGCGGCGATCTGGAAGACGCTGTCGACGGAGGTGTAGCAGATCGGCCAGCCGGTCTTCAGGTGCGCCTCGCCCTCGTCATCGATGATGAGCGTGCCGCTGGCATGGCGGTTGCCGAGGATGCCGGCGGTGCCGGCGAGGCGGCAGACCTCCTCCACGAGGTCGGGCGGAAAGCAGGGATCCTCTTTCGGGAAGTAGGTCCAGTCCCAGGGCACCGGGACGCCTGCCAGTTCCCAGTGCCCGGACGGCGTGTCCTTGCCGTTCGAGGCTTCGGTCGCCGCGCCCCAGAGACCGGTCGGCGCCATCTCGAGGCCGGGGGTCTCGTCCCCCGAGGCGAGCCGGACCGCCGCGCCCAGACCCAGCGCGTCGAGCGTGGGGATGCGCAACGGCCCCGAGCGACCCGCCTCCGCCCGTCCCGCCGCGCAGGCCTGCGCGATGTGGGCGAGCGTGTTGGCGCCGGTGTCGGGCCTGCCGTCGTTGAAGAAGTCCGCCGCGTCGGGCGCGCCGCCGCAGCCCACGGAATCCATGACGACAAGGAACGCGCGCGGCATCAGCCGATCCTCTCGCGGACGAGCGGAAGAGGATCGGGTCGCGCGCCGATCGTGATCGCATCGCGCACCGCCTGCCGCGCGGCCTCGGCGCTCGCCCCGTCGCGGGCGTGGAGGCGGAAGAGCGGATCGCCCTCGGCTATCTTCGCCCCGAGCCGCGCGACACGGGAGAGGCCCACCGCGGGATCGACGGTGTCGCCGTCCCTGAGCCGGCCGCCGCCCATCCGGACCACCGCCAGTCCCATCGCCCGCCCGTCGATGGCGGCGACATGGCCGGACGCCCCGGCGGGGACGTCGACGATGACGGGCGCCTGCGGCAGGGCGTCCGTCCAGCGCTCCACGAAATCCGCCGGCCCGCCCAGCGCGGCGACCATCCGTCCGAACCGCTCCGCCGCCGCGCCCGAGGCGAGCGCGGCGTGCATCCGCGACCGCCCCTCGTCCTCATCGGCGACGGCGCCGCAGGTGACGAGCACGGTCGCGCAAAGCTCCACCGTGAGCTCCGCGAGCGCGCCGCCGTCCGCGTCGCCGGTGAGAATCTCCATGCAGTCGGCCACCTCGACCGCGTTGCCGACCGAGGCCGCCAGCGGCTGGTTCATGTCGGTGATGAGCGCCACCGTCCGGCAGCCCGCGCCATTCGCCGTGTCGACGAGGGACCGGGCGAGCGTCCGTGCCTCCTCCATCGTCGTCATGAAGGCGCCGGAGCCGGCCTTGACGTCGAGGACCAGCGCGCCGAGGCCCGCGGCGAGCTTCTTCGACAGGATGGAGGCGGTGATGAGGTCGATGCTTTCGACCGTCGAGGTGACGTCACGGATCGCGTAGAGCCGCCTGTCGGCGGGCGCGAGGTTGCCCGTGGCCGACACGATGGCACAGCCCGCGTCCGCCACGATCTCGCGGAAGCGGGCCTCGGTGACCTCGGTCACCACCCCCGGGATCGCCTCCATCTTGTCGAGCGTGCCGCCGGTATGCCCGAGACCCCGGCCCGAGATCATCGGATTGTAGACCCCCGCGCAGGCGAGCATCGGCGCGAGGAGAAGCGACACGCAGTCTCCCAGACCGCCCGTCGAATGCTTGTCCACAACCGGCCCCGGCAGATTCCAGGACAGGACGTCGCCCGAATCCCGCATCGCCAGCGTCAGCGCGACGCGCTCGGGGTCAGACAGCCCGTTCAGGCAGGCCGCCATCGCGAAGGCGCCGGCCTGCGCATCGGACACGTCGCCCGCCGCGAGGCCCGCCGCGAACCAGCGGATCTCCTCCTCGCCGAGAGCCTCCCTCTGCCGGAGCTTCCAGATGATGCCGCGGGCATCCATCAGACGCGGGCCATGTGGGTCGTGTCGAAGGCGCCGGGGAGAAGCTCGGCCACGGTCATCACCAGCTCCGCGCCGTCCAGCGTCGCCATCGTGACGATCACATCCGGCCCCGCGAATTCCCTGATCTTCTGGCGGCATCCGCCGCACGGCGTCACCGGTTCCGGGCTGTCGGCAATGACGGCGACCTCCGCGATCTCCGTGTCGCCGGCCGCGACCATGGCCGCGATCGCTCCGGCCTCGGCGCAGGTGCCTTCGGGATAGGCCACGTTCTCGACGTTCACGCCGAGATGGATCTCGCCCGAAGTGGCGCGGACGGCCGCGCCGACCTTGAAGTTCGAATAGGGAACATAGGCGTTCCCGCGCACCGCTTTCGCGTGGTCGATCAGGGACATGCACACCTCCGTCAGCAGTCGCATCGTGATCCGCCTTCCGCCCGAGCGCAAGCGGGGGCGTCACGGAACCCGTGGGTGCGCCGGGACGTTGGAGCGCAGGAGGACTGCATCATGAGCGACAGCCGAAAGGAAGATCCCCATGTCGTGGGGCAGACACCGGCCGCGGGGTTCGCGACGACCGAGGGACATGCCGAGGATCCGATGACCCACCGGCAGGCGGTGATCCTGCGCGATCTCGCCGACCGCGCCGACGAGCCTTTCGACGGCAACCTGAACCGAAAGCAGGCCGAGGAGCGGATCGCGTGGCTGCGCGAGACGCTCGGCGAAAAGGAGTGACATGCCGACAAACATCTTCCCGCCCCACAAGGAAATCGCCGACGACAAGACGCCCTACTCCGGAGAGCGCATGACCGAGGTGCAGGCGGTCGAGTTGCGGGATCTCGCCGACAAGACCGGCGAGCCGTTCGACGGTCAGTTGACCCAGCGGCAGGCCAACATGCGGATACGCGAGCTGCGGAAGAAACTGGAGGAATAGGGGCGCTGCCCCTCTGCGCCTCCGGCGCATTCACCCCGGGATATTTCCCGACAGATGGAGGCTCAGGACGCGCAGGCGAGCGCGCGGTCGAAACCCGCGGGTGTCGGCGCGAGGCCGAGCCCGCGGCGGCTGAGCGCGTCGCCCGCGTAGCGGATCGCCACGATTTCGGTGAAGCCGGCGTCGGCGACGATCATCTCCGGGCCGCCGCCGCAGTCGCGGAGGCCGCCCCAGATGACCTCGTCGCCGATCCGGTGGTTGGTGACGCCGCCCACCGAGGCGGCTTCCGTCAGCCCTCCCGGCGCCCAGGTCCAGATCCGGAGCGTCTTGGCCAGATGCGGCCGGTCGACATAGGCGAGGTCGGTCACGCCGTCGCCGTCGAGATCGGCGACGCCGACGGGCGCGAGCCAGCGGAAGCGCTGCCCGATGTGCGGCGTGGCGGCGGATTTGACGAGGGCGCCGCGCCGAAGCGCGTAGATCGCGAGCTGCGCGCCGAGATCGGGATCGGTCTCGACGGTGACGACATCCATCGCGCCATCGCCATCGGCGTCGACGACGCGGGGAGCGACATCCTCGAAGACATGATCGGGGTCCGGCCCGTCGCGCAGGTCGAGGCGGACCTCGCCGCCATCGGACAGCGTGGCGACAAGGACCGCCTTCTCGCGAATCGTGCCCATGATCCGGTGAGGATAGGTGTCGAGCGGCGCTTCGTAACGGGCCGCGACGATGCCGCCGCCTGTGCCGTCCGCCGCGGCGCAACCCGCCAGTGCGACCAGCGCGAGGGTCATGGCGGCGCGCATCAGATCTGCTTTTCCGGCATCTGGACGACGAGTCCGTCGAGCGCGTCCGACACCTTGAGCTGGCAGGTCAGGCGCGACCGCGCCGGGTCCGGCTCGTAGGCGAAGTCGAGCATGTCCTCTTCCATGTCCTCCTTCTCGGGGAGCTTGGCTACCCAGTCGGGATGGACGTAGACGTGGCAGGTCGAACAGGCGCAGGCGCCGCCGCAGTCGGCCTCGATACCGGGAATGCCGTTGTCGCGCGCGCCTTCCATCACTGTGAGACCGTTCGGCACGTCGACGACGTGCTCGGTGCCGTTCCATTCGATGTAGGTGATCTTCGCCATTCCATGCTCCGAAACTGAAATCTCCCTTTCCTAGCCAAGCGAGCCGCCGGGGGCCAGACCCAATTGCGGCTTGCGGCCGGTCGTGAATGTTCTATTTTCGTTCCCCATGACCGCTTTCGTGTCGCCCTACACCTGGCCACGCCCGCCAGCCTGCGTGCCGCACGACCTGCTCGAGGACGTGCCGAACGGCGCGCGGATCTGCGTCGCGGGTCTCGTGCTGGTCCGGCAACGGCCGGGGACGGCGAAGGGTGTCATCTTCATCACGCTCGAGGACGAGACCGGGATCTCGAACGTCATCGTCTGGCGCAGGATCTACGACCGTTTCCGCCGGGCCGTGATCGCGGGGCGCTGCCTGCGGGTGACGGGACGTCTCCAGCGTGACGGCGGCGTGACGCATGTCGTGGCGGAGGGAATCGAGGACATCTCGTGGATGCTCGACGACCTTCTGCGCGAGGCACAGGTGGCAGAGGCCGTGCACACTCCGGCCAAGGCAGGCGATCAGCCCTGAGCCGCCGACAGGCGCCTGTAGACGATCCGTCACCCGCCGGTGTGCAAGAGCTCCGCGCGCAGGAACGAGAAAAGGGGCGCCCGAAGGCGCCCCTGCCGTTCATTACGGGTCGCGTCAGCCCTGTTCGAGCGACAGCGCCACGAAACGCGGCTCCCCTTCACGGCGGACGAGGAGCAGGAGCGACCTGCGGCCGGCATCCCGGGCGGCCTCGATCCGGGCCTCGAGGTCGGCCGGTGTCTCGACAGCCTCCTGACCGGCTTCGGTGATGACGTCTCCGGCGCGCAGCCCCTTCTCGTAGGCCTCGCTGTCGAGGGCCACGTCACGGACGACGAGACCCTCCGACCCGGCGGGCAGCGCCAGCTGCTCGCGCAGTTCGTCCGTCATCGAGGAGACCGTGAGACCCAGCACCTCGTCCTCCACAGGCTCCGTCGCGGGGGCCGAGGCCGGCACCGCGGTTTCGGCGTCCTCGCGCCGGCCCAGCGTCACGCGGAGCGTCTCGGTCCCGCCGTCGCGGAAGACGACAACCCGGACTTCCTTGCCGATCGGAGAATTCGCGACCTTCTGGACCAGATCGCGGGTGTCGGCGATCTCGGAGCCATCGAAGGACAGGATGACGTCGCCCGACTCCATGCCGGCCTCCATCGCGGGGCCTTCGGGAACGTCGGTCACCAGCGCGCCGCGCACCTCTTCCAGGCCCATGGCCTCGGCCACGTCGGCCGAGACGTCCTGGATGCGCACGCCGAGCCAGCCGCGCCGGGTTTCGCCGAATTCCTGAAGCTGGTCGATGACCCGCTGCGCGACGCGCAAAAGATTGCAGATGAGATTAAAAAAAGGATGACAAATGAGTGAGACTAAACACAGCAAAGTTTTAATTAT
>CAYTBD010000050.1:1407-11287 GCA_964435755.1 uncultured Rhodobacterales bacterium | reverse complement strand
GTGCAGAGACTCGGCGAGAATACACGCGCCATGGCGATCAAGGTCAGCGCGGCGACCGCCGTCGGCGGCTTCGTGACGCCCGGCGATTTCGTCGACATCGTCCTGACACAGGGCGGTGGCGATGGGCTGAGGGCCGTCACGATCCTGCAGAACATCCGCGTCATCGGCGTCGACCAGAAGGCGGAGGAAGCGAGCAACCAGCCTGACATCGCCCGCACGATCACGGTCGAGGTGACGCCCGAGCAGGGCCAGAAGCTGGCGCTCGCGCAACAAGCGGGCACGCTCAGCCTCACGCTGCGGACGCTCGACGGCGTCATCGACGCGCCGCTCGACATGGTGGAACTGCGCGACCTTCTCCAGGAGAAATCGCCGGTCGAGGACGACGAGCCCAAGAAGCCGCAGATCGTCGTCCGCCGCGGAATCGAGATCGAGGAAGTCGACGTCAACTGAGGCAGCCCCCGCCGCCTCCATCACCGTCGCCCGTGAACCGCAGCCAGAGTCAGTGGAGAAGAGAGATGCGCCCTCAAAGATCCGTTTCCCGTTTCGTCCGCTCCGAAGCCGGCACTGTCGCGGTGCTCTGGGCGATGGGCCTCGTCGTCTTCTTCGGCTTCATCGCGCTGATCTTCGACATCGGACGGGCCGCCGTCACGCAGAGCGAGCTTCAGAGCTTCGCCGACCATGTGGCCCTCGCCGCGGCGGGCGAACTCAACGGAGAGAGCGACGCGATCGAACGCGCGGAGCGCGCCGTGGACAACCTCATCGCGGACACCCAGTCCTTCGGCGAGGGCGCACGCGCCTTGTCCGGTGCGGTGGACGCCACCGCCGCCTTCTACACCAACGTGCCCGCCAACGACACGTCGCCCCTCTCCCCGTTCTGGACAGACGAGCCGAGCATCGCGCGGTACGTCGAAGTGACGATCGCCCCGCGGACGGTTCTCACGCCGTTCTGGGAGGTCCTCCAGACATTGCTCGGCGATGCGACGGTCGTCACCGACATCGATGTCGCCGCCACCGCCGTCGCGGGTTCGGAAAGCCTGATCTGCGATATCACCCCGCTCTTCTTCTGCGCGCCTGCCGGACGCGACATGACGGCGCCGAACGAGATCGGCACGATGATCAAGCTCAGGACCGGGAAGTCCGGCGCGGCCTGGGGTCCGGGAAACTTCGGTTTTCTCGACCCGGATGCCTCTCTGGACGTGGACGGAGTTTGCGCGGCGGAGGCAAAGAAAGGCCGCGCACCGGCGACGAACTGCCTGGTCGGCGCCGAGATCAGCCGCACCTCCTGCGTCAGGAAACTGGGGCTCGACCTCTCGCCGGGCCAGCAGGTCGGCATCACGAATGCCGCCTTCAACTACCGCTTCGACATCTTCAAGAAGAGCGACAAGGAGCGGACGGACTCGCGTTTCCCGCCCGCGCCCAACGTCGTCTCCGGTCTGAGCCCGGACGGCGACGGATGCTTCAAGAACAATCCGACGGCGTCCACCGAGACGGTGCCTCTGCCGCGCGACACCTGCTTTGCCGCCGGAACCTGCGACCGCTTCGGCCCCGCGGGCGGCACCTGGGAGTCCCTGAAGCCAGGCTATCTCGCGACGAACCACCCGCACCTCGGCGCTTCACCGGATCTCCCCTCCATCTCGCCGAGCGACATCGATTTTCCGGCCGGTTTCGACTTGTCGTCGGTCAACGGCACGCGTTTCGAAACGTATCTCCAGGAGATCAAATACGCCAAGACCCACGGCCAGATCCTCGGCGACGAAGACTCGACCTTTCCCGAGACCGGGATCGCACAATGCTCGTCGACCCCGACGGCGGACCCGTTTCGTCGCGTCGTGACGGCAGCGATCGTCGATTGCTCCGATCCCTCGGTCGAGGTCAACGGCAACAACAGGAACGTGCCGGCAACCGGGTTCGTCCAGGTCTTCCTGACCGAGCCGGTGGGCATGGACGCTCTACCGGGCGGGAACTTCGATCTCTGGGGCGAAGTCATCGGCAGCGCCGGCACCGGCGGCGGCGGAGCGGCCGACGCCGGCGGCATCGCCCGCGTCGTCGTGCGGCTGGTGAGGTGAGCCCATGACCGGCCGTCCGCGCAAGATCCTGAAACAGCTCCGGACCCTTCTCCGCCGAGAAGACGGAGCGGTCCTGGTCGAGTTCGCCCTGATCCTTCCGGTGATGCTTCTGTTCTTCGCCGTCACCATCGAGGCGGGGCGAATGCTCTGGACCTACCAGCAGATCGTCTCGGGTGTCCGCGACGCGAGCCGGTATCTCGGACGCGCAGCGCCCTATGAGATCTGCCCCGGCTTCACAGGGCCCACCGAACCGCTCGCCTCGCGGATCGAGGATATCGTCGGCGACGACGTTGCGGGCGTGTCCCTGTTCGGCAGCGGTGTCACGCTCGGCCCGGTCGTCTATTCGGTCGCCTGTACCGACGACTCAGGCGAAACGACGGGCTTCGGCACCGCGCCCGACGACTACGCCGATGTGAAGGTCATGATCGGCGCGGTCACCGCGGACGTCACCATCGATTTTCCGCTGGGCAACGTCTTCAGCCTGTTCGGCGCCGCGCTGGGACCATTGACCACGACCGTCCGGGACCAGGTGAGGATCTACGGCCAATGACCCGGCGGCGTCTCATATCCCGCCTGCACGACGAAAGCGGCGCGGCGATGGTCGAGTTCTCGCTCGTCGCGGTCCTGTTCTTCCTTCTGTTCTTCAGCGTGCTGGACTTCGGGCGGCTTCTCTACACCGCGGTGCATGTCGAAAAGGCAGCCCAGATCGCAGCGCGCATCGCCACCACGCGCGAGATGGCCTGTCTCGCGTCGGGCACGCAGCTTCCCGTCAATCTGCGCCCCGGAGGCGCAACGACGCCTGCCCGCGCCGGGACCTCCTGCGATGCCGGCTCGGACATCTGCGGGTCGGCCTCCTACTCGTGCGGAAGCATAGACCGGACCGGTCAGGCGAGCTTTGACGGCCCGACACTCACCCACTCCGCGCTCGACCCGGCGCACCCGACCGTCACGGAGATATGGGACGCCATCGCGCCGCTGATGCCGCCGGGGACCGACGCGTCGGTTCTCAACTTCCGGTACGACTACGACCCGGCGCTCGGTTTCCTCGGCGGCCCCTACACCCCGGTCGTCACGGTGGAGTTCGACCTGCCGGACTTCGAATTCGTCGCGCCTATCGGCGGCCTCGCGACCGCGGCGTCCGGCGGGGGCACCGGCGGAACGACCGGAACAATCGAATATCCCACCTTCAGCGTCTCGCTGCCGGCGGAGGATCTCACCACCGGGCCGGCCAGCTGACCCGAAACGCGGAGAAGACACATGTCGCAAGATAGAAACTCCATCCATGTCGTCGGACGGTCGCCCGAGTTCAGTGATCGCGTCTCGGAGGTGTTCAAGGCGTCTTTCGGCAAGGCGGTGACGAAGGAGACATCGTCATTCTCGACGATGAACGGTCATGCCGCCGAGGTCGCGCTGCGCCACGACGTCGTGATCTTCGAGGCGAACCCTGACGATCCGGACGAACTCGACGCTGTCGCGGCAATGATGAAGGCGCGCAGGGAGATGTCATTCTTCGTGGCGCTGACGGACGAAAACGTCTCGATCGCCAAGGCGCGACGGCTCTTCGATGTCGGAGTCGACGAGGTGCTGCCGGAAACCATCGACGGGGCGCGTCTGAATAGTCTCGTCAACGAGCGCCTCGAGAAGATGCGCCAGCCGGCGGGAGCCGTGCCATCCCGGCAGGGCGAGGTGTTCTGTGTGGCGCAGGCCCGCGGAGGCGTCGGAGCCACGACCGTCGCCGTGAACCTCGCCCTCTCGATGGCCGGAAAGAGCGGCGGCTTTCTGAGAAAGACACAGACGGCGAAGGTCGCCCTCGTCGATCTGGACATCCAGTTCGGGAATGCCGGCATCCTTCTGGATCTCGAGGACAACGGGGGCTTCACCAGGCTCATCGAGAGCGCCGATACCCCGGATTCGCATTTCCTCAACGCCATCATGATCCATCACGCGTCGGGGCTGGACGTTCTCTCCGCGCCCTCGACCGTCGCGCCGCTGCACGCCGTGACATCGGCGCAGATGGCTGCGCTCTTCGACCTTCTGCGCCGCGAATACGACTATGTCGTGGTCGATCTGCCGCACGCGCTGATCGAATGGCTGGAGCCGGTCATCGAACGGGCGAGCCGCCTCGTCATCGTGACCGACACCTCGGTGCCCTGTGTCCGCCAAGCACGGCGGCTGACGGATTTCTACAAGGAAGCCAACCTGGGCCTCTCGGTCGATTTCGTCGTCAATCGCGAATCGAGACCGATGCTCCGCTCCGAGACCCAGAAGGAAGCCGAAACCGTTCTCGAGACGAAGTTCTCCCACTGGATCCCCGACAACGCGAAGATCGCGCGCCGATCGATCGATCTCGGGCATCCGGTCGTCGAGAGCTACGCGACGTCCGACATGGCGAAGGCCTTTCGGAAGATCGCCGCACGTCTGCGGGAGACCGCGCCGGACAAGACCGCATCGGCCACCGCGCCGCAACAGAAACTCAAGATCGCGTAGGGGAGCACAGACGAAATGTTCAAGGAATTCAGAGCGCGTCGTGGCGGGACAGGCGCAGAGGTCGTGGAAATCGACACGCGCCGGGCGCCGGCCGAAGCTGCCCACCCGGAGATCGACACGGAGCTTCAGGCGCATCTCGAACTGAAGAGCCGGATGCACGAGGCGCTTCTCGAGCGGCTGAACCTTTCGGTGATCGACAAGGTGGAGAAATCGGAACTGCGCCGGCAGGTGGCCGCGCTGGTGACACAGCTTCTCGAGCAGGACGGAATCCCGCTCCGGGCCGACGCCTTCTCCAAGCTCATCGACGAACTGATCTTCGAGGTGATGGGGCTCGGCCCGCTCGAGCCTCTCCTGGCGGATCCCACGGTGAACGACATCCTGGTGAACTCGCATCAGAAGGTCTATGTCGAGCGCTTTGGCGTTCTGGAGCGCACGCCGGTGCGATTCCGCGACGAACGCCACCTGCTCAGGATCATCGACAAGATCGTCAGCCGCGTCGGACGCCGCATCGACGAAAGCCAGCCCTGGGTCGACGCCCGCCTCGCCGACGGCAGCCGCGTGAACGCAATCATCCGGCCCTGCTCGGTCGACGGGCCGACGCTCTCGATCCGGAAGTTCTCCAAGAGCCCCTACACCCTCGACCGCCTCATCGAGGTCGGGTCTCTCACGCCGAAGGCCGCGCGGATCCTCCAGGGTCTCGTCGAGGCACGGCTCAACGTGCTCATTTCCGGCGGTACCGGCTCGGGCAAGACGACTCTGCTCAACGCGATGTCTTCGTTCATCGATCACAGCCAGCGGATCGTGACGATCGAGGATGCGGCGGAACTGCAACTCCAGCAGGAGCATGTCGTGCGTCTCGAAACCCGCCCGTCGAACGCCGAGGGCTCGGGCGCCGTCACGCAGCGGGATCTCGTCCGCAACGCCCTCCGGATGCGGCCCGATCGCATCATCGTGGGCGAGGTTCGCGGGTCGGAGTGCTTCGACATGCTCCAGGCCATGAACACCGGCCACGACGGATCGATGACGACGGTACACGCGAACACCGCGCGCGACGCTCTCGGCCGGCTCGAACAGATGGTGACGATGATCGGCGCCGATCTTCCGGCCAAGACGATCCGCTCGCAGATCGCCGCGGGCATTCAGGTCGTCGTGCAACTCAACCGGCTGAGCGACGGTCGCCGCCGGGTGATGAGCATCTCCGAGATCACCGGAATGGAGAACGACGTGATCACCATGCAGGACATTTTCGTCTTCCGCCGCCGCGGCAAGTCCGAAACGGGCGAGATTCTCGGAGACTACACGATGACGGGGATCCGGCCCAAGTTCGCCGAAGCGCTTGCCGCCGCCGGCGTCGACATGGACCCCTCCAACTTCAAGCGCGACGAGGTGACCTCATGATGTCGCAGACCCCCGAGGCGATCTTTCTCGTCTATGTCGCCATCTTCATCGGCGTGATCCTCGCCTTCGAGGGAATTCGCCAGTTGCTCGACCGGTCGGAAAATGCGCAGGAAGCCCGCAACCGGCGGATGCGGCTGGTGAAGAGGGGCGCCAGCACCGAAGAGATCCTGGAGGATCTTCTCAGCAGCAGCTTCCGGAACAAGACGACGCGGCGCATCTCGCTCCTGCCCGATCTCGGCCAGATGATCCGCCAGGCCGGCTTCTCGTTCAGTCCGGTCTGGCTGATCCCGGGCGGCATCGTCTGCGGCGCCGCAACCTGGGTGCTCGCCGGGATGTATCTTCCCCAGCAATTCGTTCTGCCCCTCTCCGCGGCGGTCGCCCTCGTTCTGCCGATCGCGTTCCTGCACGGCCGCAAGGGCGAGCGTCTGAAGAAGCTGAACCAGCAACTTCCCGACGCACTCGACCAGATGGCGCGCGGCCTCAAGGTCGGGCACCCGCTCAACGTCACCGTTTCAAGCGTCGCAACCGACATGCCCGATCCGATCGGAAGCGAGTTCGGCATCATTCACCACCAGGTCGAGTACGGCGACGAGATAGCGGACGCCTTCAACGACTTCGCCGACCGGGTCGGCCTCGAAGACGCGCGCTACCTTGCGGTCAGCGTCGGCATCCAGCACGGCACGGGCGGCAATCTGGCGCGGATCCTCAACGTCCTGTCACGCACGATCCGCGACCGGGCGAACATGAGAAAGAAGATCCGGGCGATCTCCGCCGAGGGTCGCCTCTCCGCCGTCATCCTCACCGCGATCCCGTTCCTCATCTTCGGAATGATCATGACGACGTCACCGAGCTTCTATTCCGATGTCTGGGACGATCCGCTCTTCATGCCCTTCGCGCTCGCAATCGGCGCGCTGATCGCGCTTCAGGCGCTCATTCTGAACCGCCTCGTGTCGTTCAAGTTCTGAGAAAGGATCCCAGATGCTGACCCGACTGGTCGATTTCGCCGGCGCTTACGGCGTCACCACCGAGATGCTGATGCTCTCCGGGATCGGACTTGGCGTGCTCGTCATGGTCTTCGGCCTCGCCGGCGCCTTCTCGGGACCGAGCGCAGAGGTGCGGCGCATGCGACCGGCGACGGCGAGCTATGCCGGCACAAGCCAGGGCGCGGACCTCATCCGGTCCTACGAGCGGCGGCCGACGGGCTTTTTAAAGGCCTTCGTACCCTCGTCCGACTCCGAGCGCACCAAGATCGCCAAGGCGCTGCGCCGCGCGGGCTTCCACAGCAAGCATGCGGTGCGCGACTACTACCTGCTGCGGACGTTTCTCGCCGCCATCCTGCCTCTGGCGTTCCTCGCGTTCATGATGATCCCCGAGCGTTTCAACATGCCGATCGACCTCAGCCGGCTGAGCGGCGTCGCGATGTTCCAGATCGTGGCCGCGCTCGTCTTCGCCGGCTTCTATCTGCCGTCGGCATGGCTTCGCCATCGGATCGCGAAGCGGCGGCAACAGATAGAGTACGGAATGCCGAACGCTCTCGATCTGCTGCAGGTCGCGATCGAGGCCGGTCTCGGCTTCGACGCGGCGATGACGCGCGTCGCGAACGAGCTTGCCCGCGCGACCCCCGCGATCTCGGAGGAGTTCCTGATGCTTCAGCTCGAGATTCAGGCGGGCAAGGACCGGGATCGCGCCTTCATCGACATGGCCGAGCGCACCGGGGTCGACGAGGTCGCCGCGTTCTCCAACGTCATCCTTCAGGCGACCCAGTTCGGAACCAGCGTGTCCGACGCGCTTGCCACCTATGCCGGCGAAATGCGGATCAACCGCGAGTTGCGCGCACAGGAGAAGGCGAACAAGCTCCCCGTCCAGATGTCGGGCGTGATGGCCGCGCTCATGATGCCGACGCTCCTCATGCTGTGCCTGACGCCCGTCCTGATCCGGTGGATCCGGGTGATGAACGTCGACGGTTAGGCGCGTCGCGGCATTCACGACCGTCCGGTGGCGCGCCCGCCGTCATCCACGCCCGCGCATGAGACCGATCAACTCTCCGGTGATGGCCGCCATGAGCGCCCTCTCCCGGATCAGGCTGATGCCCAGGAAGGCAGAGAGGACGAGCGCTCCTGCCGCCGGTGTCGCCATGCCCGCGGCCACGGCACAGACGGCGATGGCGGCGAGACCCACGGTCGCCGCTTCCTTGAGGTCCAGCGCCCGGATGCCGGTGAACCGCCTGAGAAGGGCCACGCCGACCACCTCGTGGAACGCGGTCGCGACGAGGTAGGCGAGCGCAGCGCCAACCGCATCGTAGCGCGGCACGAGACCGATCAGCACCGCCGCGAACAGCAGGAGACTCGTCACCCTGTTGAGCGTCGAGGCGCCAATGTTCTCCGACATGGAAAGGAAGGTGACGTGAAGTCCGGCACCGACGGCCAGAAGATGAGCGGCGACGAGAATGAGGAAAGCCGGATAGCCCTTTCCGAATCCGCCGAACGCCTCGAGCAGCGGCTGCCCGGCGGCCACGAAGAAGATCGCGAGGACGAGGGCGCCGTTGAAGCCGACGATCCGCGCGACGCCGTACTCGCGGGCTGCCAGGTCGAATTGGCCCAGCGCGATGTGCCGCCGCACACGGGGCGCGAAGGTCGGGGCGAAGAGAGTGCGCCCGCTGTCGACCAGTTGGGAAAAGCGGGCCGCGACGACGTATTGCGCCGTGCCCGTCGCCGTGCCGAGCGCTCCCATCGCGATGATCCCGACGTGGTCGAGCCCCATTTGCGAGAGACGGATGGCGAGGAACTGAACCCCCGCAAGCACGTCTCCGGCTCCCAGCTTGGCGGGATCGGGGGACGCCCGGCCGATCGATCGCACGCCGAGGAAGGCAAGCGGTGCCGCTGCCCCGAGGAAAGCGCCGGCGGCCACGCCGGTCGCGCCCCAGCCCAAAAGCAGGCAAAGCGCGAATACCAATGTCCTTACACCGTCGTTCAGCCCCTGCATCGCCTGGCTGACCCCGACCCTGTGATTGGCTTGGTACCAGGTGACAACGACGAGCGAGAGCGCGGTCGCCGGAATGACAGGCGCAAGATAGCCGAGAAAGACCGAGTGCCTCGCATCCCCGGCATTGACGAACAGGACCAGCACGGCGGCTGCGACCGAGGACAGAACGGCCGTCACCAGTGCGATGCGCAGCATCATTCGGGCCCCGGCGAGCCGACCTTCGTCCGGGCTCCCCGAGCCGACCCTCACCAGCATCGCCCGCTCGAGTCCGAGCCCCGCGGAATAGCCTGCAAGGATGACGACGGACATGGCGACGGAATAGGCGGCGAAGGCCTCGGCGCTCAGAATGCGGGTCAGGAGCCAGAGCGACGCCACGCCCGCGACGATGCTCAGCACCCGCGACGTGGCGACGCCGAGTGCCCCGAGGAAGTAGGCGCGCTCAGACCGTTCCACTCTGCCCCGACCTCCGATCGTCGCCCCGTCTCAGCAAGCGGGAGGGCCGGACGTGCTGCCCTTGCCGCCTCGATCCACGCCAGCAATGCCTACAGCATCCGCCCGCTCATGTCGTGCTTTCAGGGGAATTCGGAAACGATCCGGCCATTCATCGAGATCGCGCGCGAGCCGGGTCGTGCCCGATTTCCGGGCACCTATTCCGAGGAAGAAGCCCTGCGGCGGCGTCATGACGCGGCATCCCCGGCGTCGGAACGGCGATGCGAAAGCAAGAGGAGGGCATAGACCGGAATGAGCCAGGCAATGCGGGACTGGTAGCGATCCACGGGATACGAGAGCCCGCCGAAGATGACGGCGTTGAGGATCAGCCCGCCCAACAAGACGAGTCCTGCCCTGGCAACCCCGGGCTGGACTTGGCGCTGCAGACAGGCCGCGACGACGATCACGGCACCGACCAGAACCCCGAAAGCGCTCAGAACATCGAAGCCACGCAGTAT
>CAYTBD010000050.1:0-1397 GCA_964435755.1 uncultured Rhodobacterales bacterium | reverse complement strand
GTATGGGATAGGCCTCCCGATCACCGATGACATAGCCCGACCTCCCGTCGCCTTCGGAAAGCGGCAGTATCTCTCCCGTCCCCACCTTGACGAGTTGAAGAAGCGCGTTTCCGGCAAGCGATGTCGTCTGGGCAACCGGATAGTCGAGGAACGCGTTCCAGAGGATCCTGAACTCCTCTCGCCGGACGTCGTCGAGTTCCGATGCCGTCAGACTTGCAATGCCGTTTTCGTCCCAGAGAAATTCCGTCACCGTGTCGGGCATCTCGGGGAAGTGACGGCACAGCGCATAGTCGGCCTCCGGGCAAGCAGCCTGCAGATGCCACAGCGCGGGGCCGTCCTGGATCGATCGCGCGAGGAGGATCGGCAGCCTTTTCGGGGCGAGGCTCGGTCCGTCCATCGCGACGGTGCTGCCGGCAAGCGAGAGACCGGCAGCGACCGCGACGGGCGTGATCGCGGCCAAAGCCGCGCCGAGCCTCAGTCTTTTCGAGACCAGCAGAAGCAGCAGAGTTCCGGCCAGCAGTCCTGCGGCGAACGGAAGGTGTCCGTAATGCGAGATCGTCGCGAAGGCCGCGATCAGGACGGCGAGACTTCGCATCATGAGCGTCATGCCGTCCCAGCGCGAGACCAGGAGCATTGCGAATGCGATGATCGCGGCCGCCAGAAGATCGGGCATCGCGTAGGAGGCCATCCATGGCAGCGGTGTGAAAAACCCGATCATCACCACCATCGGGATGCCGACACGCGCCGCGACGGCGCGGTCGCCGAAAACCGCGAGAACGAGAAAGAGCACCGCGGCCGTCTGAAGCATGGTGGTGAAAGCCAGACCAAGGGGCGTCTGCGCGGTAAGGAAGGCAAAGAGCGAGTAGACCGGCGATCTGGCGGCCCGAATGCCCTCGTCTCCCTGTCCGGCCTCTCGAGATCCGGCCTGCTCCGCACCGCCGGCGTCGTCGGGCGGACCCCCATTCAGACCGAATATCGCCTGCGCGGCGGTCTCGCCCTGCGCCAGATAGCCGAGGGTGTCGAAATAGCCGAGGGGCGCGGTCACGAACAGCATTGGCCAGGAAAGGACAATTGCGCCAAGCAGCGCCGCGAGCGCGGTCGGGAGCACCGCATTACCGATGGCAGTCGAGCGTCTGACGCCGGACATGGTGACTTCCCTCCTGCTGACGTCACCCTAGCCGACGCCGCGCCGGACACCAGAGCTTCGGCCCGCCCCCTGAACAGACCGCCCGAATCTGCTTCATTGTCATGGTGGCGCGAAGAAAGAATCCGCGATTGGCGCAGAAAACCGGACGCGGAGAGGATCCACGAACGCAGGATTCGCAAATTCTCTCAAAATGCTCTAATCCGGTTTTCGGTAACGGGGTGTGAGCAATGAGTATCGTGGAGCGGGACAT
>CAYTBD010000049.1:0-11340 GCA_964435755.1 uncultured Rhodobacterales bacterium | reverse complement strand
TTGTCGAAATGGCCGATATTGCCGACGATCGCCATGTCCTTCATCTCGCGCATGTGCTCGATGCGGATCACGTCCTTGTTGCCGGTCGTGGTGATGAAGATGTCCGCGTCGAGGTTTTCCTCAAGCAGCACAACCTCGAACCCGTCCATCGCCGCCTGCAGCGCGCAGATCGGATCGGCCTCGGTCACCTTCACGCGTGCGCCGGCGCCGCGCAGGGACGCGGCCGATCCCTTGCCCACGTCGCCATAGCCGCAGACGACGGCGACCTTGCCGGCCATCATCGTGTCGGTGGCGCGGCGGATGCCGTCGACGAGGCTTTCCTTGCAGCCGTACTTGTTGTCGAACTTCGACTTGGTGACGCTGTCGTTGACATTGATCGCCGGGAACGGAAGGTGTCCCTTCTCCATCATCTTGTAGAGACGGTGCACACCCGTGGTCGTCTCCTCAGAGACGCCCTTGATCATGTGACGCTGCTTGACGAACCAGCCGGGCGTTTCCGCGATCCGTTTGCGGATCTGCGCGAAGAGGCACTCTTCCTCTTCCGAAGTCGGCACAGCGATAAGGTCGACCTCGCCTTCCTCGACGCGCGCGCCCATCAGGATGTAGAGCGTCGCGTCGCCGCCGTCATCGAGGATCATGTTCGCCCCGCCTTCCGGGAAGTGGAAGATCCTGTCGGTATAGGTCCAGTAGTCCGTCAGCGTCTCGCCTTTCACGGCAAAGACGGGTGTTCCGCCTGCAGCGATCGCGGCCGCTGCGTGGTCCTGCGTGGAGAAAATGTTGCACGACGCCCAGCGCACGTCCGCGCCGAGCGCCTTCAGCGTCTCGATCAGGACCGCCGTCTGGATCGTCATGTGCAGCGACCCGGCGATGCGCGCCCCTTTCAGAGGCTGCGCATCGCCGTATTCCTCGCGAAGCGCCATAAGACCGGGCATTTCGGTTTCGGCAATGTCGATTTCCTTGCGACCGTAACCGGCCAGGTCGATATCCTTGACGACGTAGTCCGCGCTCATCGGAGACTCCTGAGAACTCTTTCGGAGGCTCCCTTAGCAGCACATCCTCGTTTCGACAACGCGTCAGCCGGGCACGCCTTCCTCGCGCTCGGACGGGAGCGCCTCGCGCCAGTGAGTGCCCGATGCGAGGATGCACGACATGCCGTCAGCACGCGTCAGAAGCACCGTCCAGGTTCCATCCTCCTTCGAGTGCCAGACCTCCACGATGGAGGTTTCGCTCTGAAGTCCGCCGCCGGCGAAGGTCTCGCCGTAGCCGGCTTTCAGGTGCTGTGTCAGCCGTTCTCGCGCGGCGCAGGTCTGCTGCGCGAGGCTTGGTGATGCGATTCCGCCAATCAGAGCGGCGGCAAGGATGAGTCGCATGGAACTCCTTTCCGCGGCCGGAGCCGTCTGCTGCGCGTTTCGGTTCCGTCTCGCCCCGCCGTTTCCGTATACAATGCATCCGGTTTCGGATGGTTCATGGAAATCGGGCGGGATCCGTCTCCCCGGTTGATTGCTGCCCTGTTTTCTGATGCATCCTCCGATGCAGATGCCGCCACTTCGGCGGTCGGAGGTGACTCGGTGGCAAAGCAGCCGCGGGCGTGGCAACGGATGCTGTCAGGGCGGCGGCTGGATCTGCTCGATCCCACGCCGGTCGACATCGAGATCGAGGACATTGCGCATGGCCTCGCCTTCGTGGCGCGCTGGAACGGGCAGACCTCGGGAGACTGGCCCTATTCCGTTGCCGAGCACTCGCTTCTGGTGGAAGAGATCCTGGGGAGGCTGGAGCCCGATGCGCCAGCGAAGTGGCGACTTGCGGCGCTTCTACACGACGCGCCGGAATACGTCATCGGCGACATGATCTCGCCGGTGAAGGTGGCCGTGGGGCCCGGCTACGGCGCGCTGGACGACCGGCTGTCGGCGGCCGTTCATCTTCGCTTCGGGCTCCCCGCAATCCTCCCGCAGAGAGAAAAGAAGAAGATCAAGAAGGCCGACAGGATTTCGGCCTGGCTGGAGGCGACGCAGATCGCCGGGTTTTCCCGGTCCGAAGCGGACAGGTTCTTCGGCAAGACCGATCCCCGGCTGACCGAAGGCCTGACCATTGTCATCAGGCCTCCGGTCGAGGTCCGCGCAGCTTATCTCGAGCGCCACGCCCACCTCATGAACCGGGTCTGAGATCACTGTCCCCAGCCGCGGGCCCGAAACAGGGCGTTCCGGTCTATGCGCCGGTTTCGCTGCTCGTGGAGTCTCTCTTCATGGACCCGCACCTGGCCTGTGTCCTCATGGGCCTCGGTCCGCGTGGCGTGGCGGATCATGTTGTTCAGGATACCTATCATGTCGCTCATCCTTCTCTCTGGCGTGTGAGTCTGAAATACCCGCTTTGACGGCCACAAGCGAATCGCGATAGTTTTTGAAATGTAAGTTCAGCTAACAGTTGGGACCCATGGATTGGCGGATGATCCCCTCCCTGTCGTCGCTGCGCGCTTTCGAGGCCACGGCGCGGTCAGGAAGCTTCTCCGCGGCAGCGCGGGAACTGAACGTGACGCATGCCGCGGTCGCCCAGCATGTGCGCAGTCTTGAGAAGGAACTCGGAGAGATCCTTGCCGTGCGCAACGGACAAGTCGTCGAGCCGACCGAGGAAGGCCGCCTCCTCGCCGCCGCGCTGACCGAAGGCTTCAGCACCATTGCAGACGGCGTAAGGGATCTTGCAGACAGACAGTCGACCCGTGCGCTCCGCATTTCGCTGACCCCGTCTTTCGCCGAAAGCTGGCTGATGCCGCGTCTCAGCCGGTTCTGGGAGCGGCACCCCGACGTCGAGTTGTCGCTCAATCCCACGGTCGATGTCGTCGACCTGCGTCGCGACGGCCATGACATCGCGATCCGCTTCGGCACCGGCGATTGGCCGGGCCATCAGGTGGAACGCCTGACGGAAAGCCCCTTCGCCGTGGTCGCTGCACCCTCCTTGGCGAAGGGCCGCACGCTAGGCCAGATGGGCGATCTTTCCCGCTACCAGTGGTTCACGTCCCGCGCGACGGCAGAGCAGGAAGTCTGGGGCGCGTCGATCAATGTCGACTTCGACACGGTGAACTGCACCGATTACCCGAGCAACGGTCTCGCCCTTGCCGCGGTGCGGGCCGGCTACGGCCTTTCGGTTCAGGCCATGACTCTGGTTGAAGACGATGTGATGCAGGGGAGACTGGTGGCCCTTCACGTCGGCGATGCGGGTGGCCTCGGATATCACATCGTCATGCGCGACGGCGTGCCGCATCCGTCTCTCAAGGCTTTCGTCCGCTGGCTCCGGCAGGAGGCTCTTTCAGACACCCATTCTGCTAGCCTGCCGTCCGGCAATGTTCCGGCAAACTGACGGGACAACCGCGTCACGGACCGCGCGCGGCATGTGTTAGCGAGGGCTGCGCTTCGCGAGTATGCGCTGAAGGGTGCGGCGGTGCATGTTCAGTCGACGGGCGGTCTCGGAGACGTTGCGGTCACACAGCTCGTAGACACGCTGAATGTGCTCCCAGCGCACGCGATCCGCCGACATCGGGTTTTCCGGCGGCGGCGGCAGCGAATCCTCCGTGGCGAGAAGCGCCGCCGTCACGTCGTTGGCGTCGGCCGGTTTCGACAGGTAGTCCGTCGCGCCGATCTTGACGGCGGCGACGGCCGTCGCGATCGCGCCGTAGCCGGTGAGAACCACGATCCGGCTGTCCGGACGCCTATCGCGAATGACCTCGACCACGTCGAGACCATTGCCGTCCTCGAGCCTCAGATCGATCACCGCGTAGGCAGGGGGACGCGACAGTGCGATCGCGCGACCGTCCGTGACGGACTCGGCGGTTTCGACGTCGAAGCCGCGCTTCTCCATCGCCCGTGCCAGTCGGCGCAGGAACGCGTCGTCATCGTCAACGAGAAGCAGGGATCTGTCGTCCCCGATTTCCCGCAGGTTCCGGTCCAGCATCATGTTCCCTTCCGGACTTTTTTTCTTTGCTTCGAAAAAGATAAGTCGCGGTCCGGGGTGCGTCAATTTTTCTCTGCTGCGTCCACGAAGCACGCGACGCTCTCGGCCATCTGCGCGGGCTCCATGTCCCGCCGATAGAACTCCGCGAACCCTTCCTCGGGCAGGACGAGATAGGTGAACGTCGAGTGGTCCACGAGGTAGAATTCGTCGTCGCCGTCCTGCTTGCGGTAATATGTCTTGTAGGCCTGCGAGGCGGCGCGGACCTGCTCCTCCGATCCGGTCAGTCCGAGCATGTCGGGATGAATGTAGTCGGTGAACTCCGCCACCCGCTCCGGCGTGTCGCGTTCGGGATCGACCGAGATGAAGACCGACTGCACGTCATAGCCGCGCTCGGTCAGAAGATCGACGGCGTCGGCGTTCCGCACGGTGTCGAACGGGCAGACGTCAGGGCAGAAGGTGTAGCCGAAATAAACCAGGCTCGGCCGAGTGATGACGTCGGACTCCGTCACCGTCGCACCGGTCTCGGAAACGAGCGTGAAGGGCCCTCCGATCGCGGCGGTTCCGCCCGAAACCACGCTTTCCCGGCACTGTGCGAACTGATCGTCCGGAGACGCCAGATACCGGTAGGCGACCGTGCCTCCCAGTATGGCGGCAAGGGCCGCCACGGCCAGCCCGACATATAGCTTGGTCATTCCTGCCTCATCCCGCTTGCGTGCCGCATTGATCGAACCGCTTGAGAGAAACTACAACGGACCGATATGACCTTCCAGCGCTTAAGGTAGGCACCGCGGATGCGCGATCCAACACTCGCCCTGTTCAAATCCCGGCGATCCAACTGGGTCCGGTTGAGGACGCTTGTGGTTCTCCGGTGGATCGCCATCGCCGGGCAACTCGGCGCGATCACGGTAGCGCAGAGGCTCTTCAACCTCGATCTGGAGCTCGGGCTCTGCTTTCTCGCCATCGGCGCGGCGATCACGGCGAACCTGATCGCGGTCTTCGTCTACCCCGAAAACAAGCGGCTGTCGGAAAGCGAAGTCGCCGTCATGCTCCTCTTCGACATCTCGCAACTGTCCTTCCTGCTCTATCTCACAGGCGGCCTCCACAATCCGTTCGCGCTCCTGATCCTCGTGCCCGTGACCATCTCGGCCACCGCCCTGCGTCCCGGGACGACGGCCGCCCTGGGCGGAATCGCGATCTTGTTCATCACGATCGTGACCCAGTACCACGTTCCGCTTCGCACCGATCTCGGCTTCATCATGCGGATGCCCACGGACTTCGTCTTCGGTTTCTGGGTCGCCATCGTCATCGGCGTGATCTTCCTCGCCGCCTTCGCCCAGCGGGTGACGGCCGAGATCCATGCGATGTCCGACGCTCTCGTCGCCACGCAGATGGCGCTCGCCCGCGAACAGAAGCTGACCGACCTCGGCGGAGTCGTGGCGGCGGCCGCGCACGAACTGGGGACGCCTCTCGCCACGATCAAGCTCGTCAGTTCGGAGCTCATGGACGAACTCGAGGGTCAACCCGAACTGCTCGAGGACGTCGAACTGATCCGGACGCAGGCAGATCGCTGCCGCGATATCCTTCGTTCGATGGGCCGTGCCGGCAAAAACGATCTGCATCTCCGCCGGGCGCCGCTCGGTGCGGTGGTCCGCGAAGCGGCGGAGCCACACACGGACCGCGGAAAGCAGATCCATTACGAGGTCGCCCCGGGTCCGGGCGGCGACGCGCGCCAGCCCGTGATCTACCGGCGCCCCGAGATCATTCACGGACTTCGGAACCTCGTGCAGAACGCCGTCGATTTCGCGGAGGCGAACGTCTGGGTGGACATCAGCTGGACACCCGGCGCGGTCATGGTCCGCATAATCGACGACGGTCCGGGCTTCTCCCAGCAAGTCCTCGGCCGGATCGGCGATCCATTCGTGCGACAGCGACGCGGGCACGATGAAACGCGTCAACGCCCTGAATACGAGGGCATGGGCCTCGGTCTCTTCATCGCAAAGACGCTCCTGGAACGCTCGGGCGCCGAACTCAGCTTCGCAAACGGGCGCGATCCCTACTTGGGCGAAGTTCAGGACGGCGACCGCTCCGGAGCCATCGTCGAAGCCGTCTGGCCGCGAAACGCCATCATTGCCGAGACTGCCGGAGTCCCGGACGGCCTCGGAGAGAACATCCCGATCGAAGTGTGATGCGCCGGAGTTTAACGTGCCGTTAACCAAAGCGCCCGACCGTGGCAGCTGTCCTGCCGTGAGTCGAGCATGCCTGATTCCGCCTTCGTCCTTGCGAACCCGCTCCTCCAGGCTTCGCTCACCGGATTCACGACGGCCCTCGTCGTACTCCTCGCTCTCGCCGGGCTCGGGAGGCTTTTCAGTCACGGAAAGCCGCGGCCCATGGGACCCGACGGAGGACGTCTGGTCTTCGAAGGTCGCTACCTGATCGCTTCGGACGGCGGCGCGAAGGAAGACTTCGCGCGCTGCACCGCTCCCGGCGACGATTGGGCTCGCGCCGTGGCGCTTCTTGCGCCCGACTTTCCCGCGTTGCAGGCCGGCCAGCCGCCTGTCGCGCTCGACGTCCCCCGAATCACCTCAGCCGACGGACGACGCCGCATGGAGATCTCCCGCAGGGACGGGATCGTCACGCTGTCCTTCTATCGGGAGACACCCCTCGAAGGATGCCGCGGCGAAGACGCCCCCGTGGAGGGCAGCGAACTCGAGGACCTCCGTGCCGTGGCACAGGGGGTTCCGTTTCCGATATGGATGCAGGACAGCGACGGCCGCGTCACATGGGTGAACACCACATATGTCGAGATGGCCGAACAGGCGTGTCCCGGGGGCGAAGATGGGGGATGGCCGCCACCGGACATCTTCGATCAGACAGCGATGCCGCGTTTGGACCGGCCCGATGAAAGCGTACGCCTGCCCTATCGCGGCGCCGGCTCCCAGTTGCGCCACTGGTACGACGTTCAGATGCGCCCTGCAGGAGCCCGCCACATCTTTTCGGCGGTGAACGTGGATGCAGAGGTTCGCGCCGAACGGCAGCTGCGCGATTTCACCCAGACGCTCACCAAGACCTTCGCGCACCTCACCATCGGCCTCGCCATCTTCGACCGGTCGCGGCGGCTCAGTCTCTTCAACCCGGCCCTCGCGGATCTGACGGCGCTTTCGCCCGAATTCCTCTCGTCCCGTCCGACGCTGGTCGGCGTCCTTGATGGCCTGCGCGAACGCCGGATCGTGCCCGAACCCAAGGACTACGTCAGCTGGCGCCGGAAGCTGGCCGAGCTGGAAGCCGCCGCGCTCGACGGCTCCTACGAGGAAACATGGTCGCTTCCCACCGGCCAGACATACCGCGTAACGGGCCGGCCGCATCCCGATGGCGCGGTGATCTTCCTGTTCGAGGACATTTCAGCGGAAGTCTCCCTGACGCGGCGATTCCGCGCCGAACTCGAGATCGGACAATCGGTCCTCGACAGCCTCGACGAGGCGATGGCTGTTTTCACGGCCGACGGGGTGCTCGCGATGACGAATGCGGAGTACGCCCATCTGTGGGGCCACGATCCGGAGACCGAACTCCGTGGATTATCGCTCAACGACGTCACGGCATCCTGGCTCGCACAGACGGCACCGACCCCGGCATGGGGAGATTTCCGGGACTTCGCACGGCAATCGCAGAACCGGGCCGAGTGGACGGCCGACGTCATCATGCAGGACGGGCGGCTGGTCTTCTGTCGCTTCGTGCCGCTTGCGGGGGGCGCTACCCTGGCCGCGTTCCGGCCCCGGCGCGCATCTGACCTCCGCTCGGACAGGACGCAGCGCTGGTCGGCCTGATCCTCCTTGAAGGCGCCGGGTGGGCCGGTAAACTCCCGCCTCATGGAGCTGCCGTTTTCGATCACGTGCGATCTCGAGTCGGAAACGGCCACATCCGCCTTCGCGGAGAGACTCGCGCCGTGCCTTCGCCCGGGTGACACACTGCTTCTCTCCGGACCGATCGGCGCAGGGAAGACCCACTTCGCCCGGTCTCTGATCCGGGCGCGGCTGAAAAGCGCCGGACGGGATGAGGACGTGCCATCCCCGACCTACACGCTCGTCCAGACCTATTCAGACGGCGACGTCGAAATCTGGCACGCCGATCTCTATCGTCTGTCGCATCCCGACGAACTGATCGAGCTTGGTCTCGACGACGCGTTCCTGTCGTCGATCGTCCTGGTGGAGTGGCCCGACCGCCTCGGATCGGAGGCCCCCCGCGGAGCCCTGCATCTCGATTTTCGGAGCGGCCCGACGGACCGGTCGCGATCCCTCTCCATCTCTTCTGAAGATGCGCGGTGGCAGGATCTGATCCACGGCGTCCTCCCGGAGAGCCAATCAACATGAACGATCGCGAGCGCATGGTGGCTTCGTTCGTGTCCGCCGCAGGCTGGAGCGATGCACGACGCTCCGACCTCGCCGGCGACGCGTCGTCGCGCCGCTACCTTCGGCTGACGGGGCCCACCGGCGAAACATCCGTTGTCATGGAAGCCCCACCCGAGATGCGCGAAAGCGTCCGATCCTTCCTGACGATCGCGCGACACCTTCACGCGCTGGGGCTGAGCCCACCGGCCGTGCTTGCGGAAGACGGGGCGAAGGGGCTGGTTCTTCTGGAGGATCTCGGCGATGCCGTCTTTGCGCGCCTCCTCGACAGGCGCCCCGACGAAGAGGTGACGTTCTACGGCGCCGCCGCGGAAGCGCTGGCGATCGTTCAGGGTGCCGCCCCGCCTTCCGGTCTCGTCCGTTTCGACCCGCGCCACATGGCCGGTCTCATCCGCATCGTCTTCGAGTGGTACCGGCCCGCGCTCGCGGAGGACGCCCCTTCCGACGCCGAAGACTTCGTCATCCTCGTCGAAGAGGTCCTCTCCGATCTCACGCCGGAGCCATCTGTCCTCGCCCTGCGGGACTTCCACGCGGAGAACCTGATCTGGCTGCCAGACCGCTCCGGTCCCGCGCGCGTCGGTCTCCTCGATTTTCAGGACGCCGTCATCGCCCATCCGGCCTACGATCTCGTCTCGCTCCTTCATGATGCGCGACGCGACATCGCCCACGAGACGCGGGCCGCGACGACGCGCCGGTTCCTCGACCTGACGGGTCATGACGACGAATGCTTCGCCCCGGCCGCCGCCGCGCTGTCCGCCCAGCGCAATCTGCGCATCCTCGGCGTGTTCGCCCGCCTTGCGCTGCGCGACGGCAAGCCCGGCTACCTCCGATTCATGCCGCGTGTCTGGCGCCTTCTCCTTCGTGATCTGGCGCATCCGCGTCTGGCTGCGCTTGAAGCGCGCGTCCTGCGGGATCTTCCCGCGCCCGACGCCGCGGCGCTTGCCCGATTGGAGGCGCGATGCGCGACGCCCGTCCCCTTATGATCTTCGCCGCCGGGTTCGGAACACGGATGGGTGCGCTGACCGCGCATCGCCCGAAACCCATGCTGGAGCTCGCCGGGCGCCGCATGATCGACCGCGCGATCGACATCGGCCTTGACGCCGGCTGCGCGCCCATCGTGGTCAACACCCACTACCGCGCCGACATCATCCGCCCGGTCCTCGAAGAGCGTGGCGTCGCCATCTCCCACGAAGACCCGAAGATCCTCGACACGGGCGGCGGTCTGAAACACGCCTTGCCGCGCCTCGGCGACGGCATCGTCGCAACGCTCAACCCCGATGCCGCCTGGCTGGGGCCGAACCCGCTCGCCGCATTGGAGGACGCGCCCTGGCCTGATGACGCAGGCGCACTCCTCCTCATCGTGCCGCGCGCCCGCGTCCACGCCCGCACCGCGCCGGGCGACTTCGACCGCGCAACGGACGGCCGCCTCACGCGCGGCGACGGGTACGTATATACCGGCGCACAGCTCATCCGCTCCGACGCCGTCGCCAGAATCCCAGCCAAGGCCTTCTCCCTCAATTCCGTCTGGAACGCTCTCGCCGCCGAGGGAAGCCTCTATGGACAGGTCTATGAGGGCGAGGTTTGCGACGTCGGTCACCCCGACGGCCTCGCCCTTGCCGACCGACTCATAAGGGACCACGCATGACCGTCTTCGCGCTGCCCCCAGGCGCCGATTTCCCCGCGGAACTCGTCGAGGGTCTGATCGCCCGCTTCGGCGGCGGCTCCCCGGAGGACTTCGCGCGCATCCGGCTCTACGTGAACGCCCGCCGGATGCAGCGGCGCATCGTGGCGCTGTTCGCGGATCGCGGCCCGCGCCTCCTTCCCGACATCCGCCTCGTCACCGATCTCGGACGCGATCTCGTCGATCCCACGATCCCGCCCTCGGTTCCCCCGATCCGCCGGCGGCTGGAACTCGCCCGTCTGGTGGGCGCCCTGCTCGACGCCGACCCGGACCTCGCGCCGCGCGCCGCGCTCTACGACCTCGCCGACAGCCTTGCCGCCCTCATGGACGAGATGCAGGGCGAAGGCGTGGACCGCGACGCCATCGCCCGGATCGACACCACCGACGCCTCCGACCACTGGAAGCGCCGCCGTGCCTTCATCGACATCATCCTGCGCTACCTTGAAGGCTCGGCCGGCGCACCGGACCCGGAGCTTCGGCAGCGCCTCGCGGTGGCGCGTCTTGCCGAACGCTGGGCCGCCGCGCCGCCTGCCCACCCCGTCGTCGTCGCCGGCTCGACCGGGTCGCGCGGCACCACCGCCGCCTTCATGGAGATCGTGGCGAACCTCCCTCACGGCCACGTCGTCCTCCCCGGGTTCGACTTCGACATGCCCGCCTCAGCCTGGCCGGATCTCGACGAGGGGCTCGCCGTCGAGGACCATCCGCAATACCGTTTCCGGTCATTTCTGAAACGTCTGAACCTGCCGGAATCCGAGGTCCGCCACTGGACAGACGCGGCGCCACCCGCGCCCGCGCGCAACCGCCTCGTATCGCTCGCGCTGCGCCCGGCCCCCGTCACGCACCAGTGGATGACCGAAGGCCCGGCACTAGGCGATCCCGTCGCCGCGACCCGCGATCTCTGCTTCGTCGAGGCCGGCTCCCCGCACGCGGAAGCGCTCGCGATCGCCGTGCGCATCCGCAAGGCGGTCGAGGATGGGACGACCGCCGCGCTCATCACGCCCGACCGCATGCTCACCCGGCGCGTCGCGGCGCAGCTCGACCGCTGGAGGATCGTTCCCGACGACAGCGCCGGCCAGCCGCTCGCGCTGTCGCCGCCCGGCCGCTTGCTCCGCCACGTCGCCGCGCTCTTCGGCCGGAAACTCACCGCCGAGGATCTACTCGTTCTTCTAAAGCACCCCCTCACCCACGGGGCGAGAGAGGAGCGGGGTGCCCACCTCCTCCACACCCGAGACCTCGAACTGCACATCCGCCGCAGGGGTCTGCCGTTTCCGTCTCGCACCAACCTCGATGCCTGGGCCTCGACAAGCGAAGGCCGCG
>CAYTBD010000048.1:0-11341 GCA_964435755.1 uncultured Rhodobacterales bacterium | reverse complement strand
GTCGGGCAACGTGAGCCTCTACAACGAGACCGAGGGTCAGGCGATCCTGCCGACGCCGACGATCGGGGCGGTCGGCCTCATCGCATCGGAAGACGAGCTGATATCGGGATGCCCCAACCAGGGCGACCTCGCGATCCTCGTAGGCGAGAGCAAGGGGCATCTCGGCCAGTCGGCCATCCTCTGGGAGGTCTTCGGCCGCGCCGAGGGCGACGCGCCGCACGTCGATCTCGCGGCGGAGCGGGCACATGGCGACTTCCTCCTCGCCAACCGCGCGCTGTTCACCGCGGCGACGGACCTTTCCGACGGCGGCCTCGCCCTTGCCGCCTTCGAGATGGCCGAGGCCGCGGGGATGGGCGTGACGCTCGAGGCGGGCGACATGGGGGCGCTCTTCGGCGAGGATCAGGCGCGCTACCTGCTCGCCGCCGGCTACGACCACGCCGAAGCGCTGATGGTCGAGGCGGGCAAGGCGGGCGTCCTTCTCGCCGTCGTCGGCCGCTTCGGCGGCGACGCGGTGACGCTCGGCGGCCAGTCGGCGCCGCTCGACGAGCTGCGCGACATCTACCGGACCTCCTTCGCGGCGGCGATCACGTGATAAACGCAGCCGCTGCGGGATCATCATCTCGAATCTCGGACCGCCGCGCCCTTGCGGCGAGGGCGGGCCGCATCTAGGTTGTGCGGAGACACGGAAGGGTGCGCCCGATGCCGATCAAGGCGGAAGAAATCGAGGACCTGATCCGGGAAAGCTTTCCGGACGCGAAGATCACCATCACCGATCTCGCCGGTGACGGGAACCACTACGCGGCGGAGGTCGTCGACGAGAGCTTCCGCGGCATGAACCGCGTCCAGCAGCAACGCGCGGTCTATGCCGCGCTGAAAGGGAAGATGGCGGGGAGCCAAGGCGAGCTTCACGCACTGGCGCTGACCACCAAGGCGCCCTGACACCACAGGAAGAGGCCATCGCATGACCACCACGGCTCAGGACCAGATCAAGGATACCGTCACGCAGAACGACGTCGTTCTCTTCATGAAGGGCACGAAGTCCATGCCGCAATGCGGGTTCTCATCGCGCGTCGCGGGCGTGCTGAACTTCATGGGCGTGGAGTTCCAGGACGTGAACGTTCTCGCCGACGAGGGCATCCGCCAGGGCATCAAGGACTATTCCGACTGGCCGACGATCCCGCAGCTCTACGTCAAGGGCGAGTTCGTGGGCGGATGCGACATCATCACCGAGATGACGCTTTCGGGCGAGCTCGACCAGCTCTTCGAACAGCAGGGCGTCACCTACGACAAGGACGCCGCGGAAAAGATCCGGGAAGCGAACGCCTGATCCGCAGGCGTTCCCATCCCGGGAGCGCCTGACAGGATCACCTCGTTGCGAAGGATCGCTCCCTTCATGAAGATCGGGACCGCCGAGGCGGCCGATGAGCCGCTCCGCGATCAGGCAACCTTCTCTTCGACCTCGTCGGCCAGCGCCTCGGCCCGCGCCGCAAGCTCCGCGAGCGTGTCGAGAACCTCCTGCGGCACGACGGGCACTTCGACAGTCCGGGCCTGCGGCGCGGGCTGGGAGGTGGCGCGCCCGAGTTCCTTTTCGAGCGACGACACTTTCTGTTCGAGCGCCTTGACCTGATCCTGCGCGCCCGCCGTCTTGTCGGCGAGCAGCAGACCGGCCATCAGCAGCATCCGCGATTCCGGCATCCGGCCGATCTGGTTGACGAGCACGGAAGCCTCCGCGTCCAGAAGCTCGGCCGCGGCGCGGAGATAGTGCTCCTCGCCGGGCTGGCATGCGACCTCGAACTGACGTCCTCCGACGTTGATCGTCACGTCAGGCATGTCGGTCTCCTTCCAGCAGCGGTTCGAGTTGGGACAGCACCGCGTCGATCTCCGCCCGGCTGGCGTCGGTGAGCGACCGCAGCGCCTCCAGTTCGGCGGTCACCGCCGAGTTCACGAGATCGGGGTCGGCGAGACCCGCCGCGTTCGCCTCCCGCAGCGCCACGTTCGACTTCCGGAGCTCCGCGTTCACCTCGCGCATCCGCTGAAGCAGCGCGTCCTTCTCGACCAGCGCCGTCCGCAACTCCTTCGCCTCCGCCTCCAGGGCGGCGACCTGCGTCTCCTGGCGTTCCTTGATCGCTGTGACGCGCGCCTCGAGCTGCGCGTTCGCCTCGCGCTCGGCCGCGAGCGCCGCCGAGAGATCCTCGCCGCCGCCCGGCTGCAATTGCGCCGCTGCCGTGCCGATCCTGTCGAGCGCGTGAGATACCCGGCGCTCAAGCTCGGAAATGTCCGACATGCCCCATAAGCCCCTATGTTTGCCTGTCCGGCGCGAATCGTCGCGCTCTGAAATTAGGACAATTCTACCCGACTGCCCGGTGATTTCATCCTCTTTCGGGACAACGGCTTGCACGACGCGCTTGAAGCCGCTCATGAAGATGCGGAACCGCGCGCTTGAACTCCCCCCCAAGGCTGCTAATTAGCGGCGACCTCTGGCCCCAGGAAAAGGACCGCGCCGTGGACATCGCGACCCTGAGAGACCGCCACCCCGAGCACTGGAACAAGGCCGCCGCGATCCGCGTCCTCGCCATGGATGCCGTGCAGGCCGCCAACTCCGGGCATCCGGGCATGCCGATGGGGATGGCCGACGTGGCGACGGTGCTGTTCGGGCGCCACATGAAGTTCGACGCCGCCTCACCGGCATGGCCGGACCGCGACCGGTTCATCCTGTCCGCCGGTCACGGGTCGATGCTGCTCTACGCGCTGCTCTATCTCATGGGCGATCCGGAGATGACGCTGGAGGAGGTGAAGAACTTCCGCCAGTGGGGCTCGCGCACCGCGGGCCATCCCGAGAACTTCCACGCGAAGGCCATCGAGACCACGACCGGGCCGCTCGGGCAGGGCCTCGCGAACGCGGTCGGATTCGCCATCGCCGAGGAGGCGCTTCGGGCGCGGTTCGGCAAGAAGATCGTCGACCACCACACCTACGTCATCGCCGGCGACGGATGCCTCATGGAAGGCATCAGCCACGAGGCGATCGGCCTTGCCGGCATGCAGAGACTCTCCAAGCTCATCGTGCTCTGGGACGACAACAACATCTCGATCGACGGCTCGATCGACCTTGCCGACGTCACCGACCAGCGGGCGCGCTTCGCGGCGGCCGGCTGGAATGTCCTGTCCTGCGACGGTCACGATCCCGAGGACATCGACCGGGCGCTGACCGCGGCGAAGGCCTCGGACAGGCCCACGATGATCGCCTGCAAGACGCATATCGGCTTCGGCGCGCCGGGCAAGCAGGACACGGCGAAGGCGCACGGGTCGCCGCTCGGGGCCGAAGTGATCGACCAGACCCGGGAGATCTACGGCTGGCCGCACGACGCCTTCGACATCCCCGACGAGATCAAGTCGGCCTGGGAGGCCATCGGCGCCCGCGGCAGGCGCGATCACGACGAATGGACCCAGCGCTTCGCCGGTCTGGCGGACTCCCGGCAGGCCGAGTTCAACCGGGTCATGACGGGCACGACACCCAGGCGGCTCGCCTCGACGATCCGTGCGCTCAAGAAGCAGATCAGCGAAAGCGCCCCCAAGGTCGCGACGCGCAAATCCTCGGAGATGGTGCTCGAGGTCGTCAATCCGATCATGCCGGAGAGCATCGGCGGGTCGGCGGACCTCAGCGGCTCGAACAACACCAGGACCGCCGACCTCGGCATCTTCTCGCCCGAGAGCCGCAAGGGGCGCTACATCCACTACGGCATCCGCGAGCACGGCATGGCCGCCGCGATGAACGGCATGGTGCTCCACGGCGGCGTGAAGCCCTACGGCGGCACCTTCCTGTGCTTCACCGACTACGCGCGCGGCGCGATCCGGCTTTCGGCGCTGATGGGCGCGCCGGTGACCTACGTGATGACGCACGACTCCATCGGCCTCGGCGAAGACGGGCCGACGCACCAGCCGGTCGAGCATCTCGCCATGCTGCGCGCCACGCCCAACATCAACGTGTTCCGCCCCGCCGACACCGTCGAGACCGCCGAGGCGTGGGAACTTGCGCTGACGTCCCCGCGGACGCCCTCGGTCCTCGCGCTCAGCCGTCAGGGACTGCCGACCGTGCGGACCGAGCACAAGACGAAGAACCTGACCGCGCAGGGGGCCTATGTCCTGGCCGAGGCCACCGGCAAGCGCCGGGCGATCCTGATGGCGACCGGTTCCGAAATCGAGATCGCGCTGAAGGCCCGCGACATCCTAGAGGCAGAGGAGATCGGCACGCGCGTCGTCTCGATGCCGTGCTGGGAACTCTTCGAGCAACAGGAGGAGGCCTATCGCCGCCGCGTCCTGCCTGCCGGGCCGGTGCGCGTGGCGGTGGAGGCCGCCGTCCGCTTCGGCTGGGACCGCTGGCTCTTCGGCGAGCGCGGCAAGCGCGAGAAATCGGGCTTCGTGGGGATGCACGGCTTCGGCGGATCGGCGCCCGCCGAAGACCTCTACCGCGAGTTCGGCATCACGCCCGAAGCGGTGGCGGAGAAGGTGCGCCAACTGATCGCCGGCAAGTGGGGGCCCGACACGCGCGCCTGACGCCCGGCCTCTACTGACCGAGGATCGCGGTGACGTAGCCCTGGGTTTCGCGGTAGGGCGGGATGCCGCCGTGGCGGGTGACCGCCTCCGGTCCGGCGTTGTAGGCCGCGAGCGCGAGCCGCCACGAGCCGAACCGCCGGAACTGCTCGCTGAGGTAGCGTGCGCCGCCTTCGAGGTTCTGGCCGGGATCGTGCGGGTCCACGCGGAGGAGCCGCGCGGTCCCCGGCATGAGCTGCGCCAGGCCAATCGCGCCCTTGTGCGAAAGCGCCTCCGGGTTCCATCCGCTCTCCTGACGGACGAGGCGCAGGAACAGCTCTTCGGGTACGCCATGACGCCGGGCCGCGGATCGCGCGATGTCGAGAAAGGGGCCCGGATCGCGCGCGCCGCCACGCGGCCGGATCGCGAGCGTTCCAAGCTCGGGATAGTCCGGCAGCAGGCGGGTGGAGTGGGAATACTGCTCGGATGCACGTCCGTCGAGCACTTCGAGCTGCTTCTCGAAAAGCTGCACACGCGCCTTCGACGACACGCTGAGGGCGTCGGCGGATACCCCCTGCCCCGTCAAAACGGCACTGGCAACACAGCCTGCAACAACGAACCGACGCACGTTCCCCCCCCGGGTCCAAGCGTGCGGTACTATACCCGAATTGCCGCCGGAATCCAGCCGGTGCGGGTTTCGCGCGGAGATTCGGCTTCCCTTAACCTTGTTCGGATGGTGTAACGCTTGGAACGAATGCCACAGATTCGATGGGAGGCGCAGCATGGCCGGTTCGGTGAACAAGGTAATCCTCGTGGGCAACCTCGGCCGCGATCCCGAGGTCCGCACCTTCCAGAACGGCGGAAAGGTCTGCAATCTGCGGGTCGCGACCTCGGAGAACTGGAAGGATCGCAACACCGGCGAACGCCGCGAGAAGACCGAATGGCACTCGGTCGCGATCTTCTCCGAGCCGCTGGCGCGGATCGCGGAGCAGTACCTGAAGAAAGGCTCGAAGGTCTATCTGGAAGGTCAGCTCGAAACCCGCAAATGGCAGGACCAGTCGGGTCAGGACCGGTACTCGACCGAGGTCGTGCTCCGGCCCTACAAGGGCGAACTCACGCTCCTCGACAGCCGCGACGGCGGCGGGGGCGGCGGCGGCTATTCCGACGATCGCGGCGGGTACGACAGCGGCTACTCGGGCGGATCATCGAGCCCGGCGCCGGCGGGCGACATCGACGACGAGATCCCGTTCTGATCGCACCGGCCGACCGGCCTCAGGCGAATTTCGGCGTCCGCGATATCTTCGACCACTGCTGCAGGGTCATCGGCTTGACGGCCAGCACCTTGGTCATCGTCCAGGGCGCCTGCAGAGCGGGCTGGACCGTCGCGACCATCAGCGCGTAGGCGCCGGTCGGGGTGAAGCACCCCATGACCTGCGGCGGAGCGAGCGTGCCCGGCTTCTCCTTCCCGAAGGCCTGCGTCAGTTCCGAGGTCGAGAACTCGGCGAGCGGGTCGCCGCCGAGTTCGGGCCGGACGGTCGGCCGGGCGAGCAGGCTCGCCCACGCATTCTTCGCCCGTTTCGTCGCGGGATCGCCGGCGCTATGATAGCTCCCGACATGCGCGAGCATCTGCCTGCCGCCGTCCATGTAGCGAATGAGGTAGCACCCCGACATCGGGCCTGTGAGAACGCAGCCGGTGATCGGGGCCACCGAGACCGCTCCCGGCGCGTATCTGAGAAAGGTGAAGTTCCACGGCGCTCCCTCTGTCTTGAAGCCGCTTCCGCCCGAGACGATGGAGGCGCTGCACAGCGTCGCGGCATCGGCCTTGATCGTGTCGGCGGTGCTGATGACGCCCGTGTCCCGGAAATCTGTGTAGCGAAAGAACTTTCCGACAAGGTCCTGGGGGTAAGGCATGGCTTCGCTCCGTGGCTGGCGACCGCCGGGATCGGGGATGACCCGCGCGTGGGAACGATAGGGTCACACCGCTCACCATCCGACAAGGCTCTTCGCATCGATTGCGAAACGCCTATCGCGCGCGCAGAGCGTCGGCGACGACGTCGCGCACGACGGCGGGCGGAATGTCGTCGGCGACGAAGGCCCCGCCGATCCTCTTGGCGAGGATGAAGCGCAGGCGACCGTCCACCACCTTCTTGTCCTGCGCCATCAGGGAGAGGAGCCCGTCGGCGTCGGGCAGATCGCCCGGAATGTCGGCAAGGTCGGTCTTCATGCCCATCGCCTTGAGGTGGGCACGGACCCGCGACGGCTCTTCCTGCGCGCAGAGCCCCAGACGCGCGGAGGTCTCGAAGGCCAGCGCGCAGCCGATGGCGACCCCTTCGCCGTGCAGGAGCCGGTCGGAATATTCCGTCGCCGCCTCGAGCGCATGGCAGAAGGTGTGCCCCAGGTTGAGGAGCGCGCGGTCGCCCTGCTCGGTCTCGTCCCGCGCGACGATCTCCGCCTTCATCTCGACCGACCGGCGGACCGCGTGCCGCCTGAGCGTCCGGTCGCCCGCACGGAGCGCGGGGCCGTTCGCTTCGAGCCACGCGAAGAAGCCGGCGTCACCCAGCAGCCCGTATTTCACCACCTCGCCGTAGCCCGCGAGAAAATCGCGGTCGGACAGCGTCTCGAGAACGCCGATGTCGGCCAGCACGAGCGAGGGCTGGTGGAAGGCACCGACAAGGTTCTTGCCGTGACGCGTGTTGATCCCGGTCTTGCCGCCGACCGACGAATCCACCTGCGCGAGCAGCGTCGTCGGGATCTGGACGAAGCGGACCCCGCGCCTCAGGATCGCGGCCGCGAACCCTCCGAGATCGCCGATCACGCCGCCGCCGAAGGCCACGACGATGTCGCGCCGCTCGACCTTCCGGTCGAGCAGCCATTCGACGGACCGCGTGAGCTCCGCCCAGCCCTTCGTCGCCTCGCCGGGCGGGAGGACGAGGGCGGACATCTCGATGCCGGCGGCCGCAAACCCGTCCCGCAGGGCGTCGAGATGCGCGTGGGCGACCCGCTCCTCGGTCAGCACGGCCACGCGCGGGCGGGTGAGCAGGGGCCGGATCGCCGCGCCCGCGCGGGCGATCAGCCCCTCGCCGATGCGCACGTCATAGGCCCGTTCGCCGAGCTCAACCGTTACGGTGTCCGTCATCCTTCACCCTTTCGAGGACATCGGGGCGGGTCAGCAGCGCATCGATCACCTTGCCCGCCATCTCGTCGATCGAATACTCCGGCCGCGCGTCCACGGACAGGTCCGCGAGGGAGTAGATCGGCACCCGCGCCTCGTAAAGCGATTTGAGGGTGGCGTAGGGGTCGGACGTTCTCAGGAGCGGCCGCGTGTCCTTGTGCCGGACCCGGGACCACAGCAGGTCGAGCTCGGCGTTCAGCCAGAGGGCCACGCCGTTCGATGCGACGAGCCGGCGGTTTCGTTCGGACAGATACGCGCCGCCGCCGGTCGACAGGATGCCGCGCTCGGTCTTCAGAAGCCGCCGGATCACCTGCGTCTCCTTCTCGCGAAAGAAATCCTCGCCATCGCGCGCGAAGATCTCGGCGATCGTCATGTTGGCGGCGCGCTCGATTTCCGCGTCCGAATCGAGGAACGGGACGCCGAGTGTTCTCGCCACGGCGGTTCCGATCGCTGTCTTTCCCGCGCCCATCATTCCGATGAGCACGACCGTCTTCTTCAGCCTGAAGGCCACCCGGCGTCGTCCCGCTTATTGCATGGCGCCCCCTTGAATGGCGTGATCTTGCCGGGAAAGCCATATATAAAGACGTCGGAAACCGCCGGAGACGCGGTGGACCCGGCATGTCCGGGTTGCAGGCAGGCGACGAGAACGGGGCGAGACAATGATGAGCCGACTCCTGAAACTGCTGGTCTTTCTGTTGCTGATCGGCGTGATCGCGCTGGTGGGTTATGCCTACCTGGGCGACCTGAGCCCCGAGCAGGGCGACGTGAGCGACCCGGTGGAGCTGGATGCGAACTAGCGCGGCGGCCGCCTTCCTCGGGCTTGTGATCGCGGGGCCGGCGGGCGCCGCCGAGCCGCTGTCGGCCATCGACTGGCTGTCCGACAGCATCGCGGCGCCCGTGGTGCCGCCAGCCTCCGACCCGCCCCGGTCCGCGGCCATTCCGGAGGTGGAAATCCGGCCGCTGGGCTCGCAGTTGCCGGACGCGGTCGGACTGGTTCCCGCGGCCGCCGCCGGCCTGTCGCGCGATCTCTGGAGGGGCTCGTCGAGCGAGGATCTCGCCCGGGCCCTCTACGCCGAGCCGCGCGACCTCGTGCCGACGCTTCAGGGTCTGCTGAAGCGGGTTCTTCTGGCCGAACTCGACCCGCCGCGCGATGCCGACGAGCGCGGTGTCCTCCTGCTCGCCCGCATCGACAGGCTTCTGGTCCTCGGCGCGCTCGACGAAGCCTCGGCGCTCCTCGACCTCGCGGGAACGATGTCGCCGGAGTTGTTCAAGCGCCGGTTCGACGTCGCGCTCCTGACGGGCGACGAACAGAAGGCTTGCCAGGAACTGAAGACCGATCCGACGATCTCTCCCACCTACCCCGCCCGGATCTTCTGTCTCGCCCGGACCGGAGACTGGCACACGGCCGCGGTCACCCACGAGACCGCGAACGCGCTCGGGATGCTGAGCGATCAGGAGGACGACCTGCTCGCGCGGTTTCTCCATCCCGAGATCGCCGAACAGTCCGATCCGCTCCTGCCGCCGATCCGCCCGACGCCGCTGGTCTTCAGGCTCTATGACGCGATCGGCGAGCCGCTGTCGTCGATCGGACTGCCCGTGGCCTTCGCGCATGCCGACCTCTCCGAGAACGTGGGCTGGAAGGCGCGGCTCGAGGCGGCCGAGCGGCTGGCGCGCGCGGGGGCCATCGACCCCAACCTCCTGCTCGGCCTCTATACCGAGCGGAGACCGTCCGCCTCGGGCGGCGTCTGGGAACGCGCCGAGGCGGTCCAGACGCTCGACGGGGCGATTTCCGACGGATCGCCCGACGACATCTCGGACGCCCTGCTGGATGCCTGGAGCGAGGTCAGGGCCGCGGGACTCGCGCTCCCCTTCGCGGAACTCTACGCGCCGCGCCTCATTCCCTCGGCGCTCGCTCCCGAGGCGCGGTCGCTGGCCTTTCGGCTCAGTCTTCTGACCGGCGACTTCCAGCTCGCCGCCCTGCGGCATCGCCCCGAAACGCCCGCCGAGCGCTTCCTTCGGGCCGTGGCGCTCGGCCGGGCGGACGAGACGCCGGCGCCGGACGCCGTGTCGCTGGCGATCCGGGAGGGGTTCGCGGCCGCCGGCGTGCCGGACCGGGCGCGCATGGGCGAGGACGCCGGCCGGCGCGGCGAGGCGCTGCTCGGCGCCCTGGCGCTGTTCGGATCGGGCGCGCTCGGCAACCACAACGATCTCAGGGACGCCATAGCGCTTCTGCGCTTCCTGGGCTTCGAGACGGCGGCGCGGCGCGCGGCCCTCGAACTCCTCATCCTCTCGGAGGGCCCGTGAACGACGCGCGCCGGATATCGGCCTTTCTCGACGCGCAGGCGGCCGAACTCGGCGCGTCGCGCAACACGCAGATGGCCTACGGCCGGGACCTGAAGGATTTCGCGGAATGGCTCGCCGGCCGCGGGTCCGGGTTCGAGGCAGCGACGCAGGCCGACATCGAGGCCTATCTGGTCCATTGCGACGCGCAGGGGCTGTCACGCGCGACGCGGGCGCGGCGGCTTTCGTCGATCAGGCAGCTGTTCCGCTTCGCGTTCGAGGACGGCTGGCGCGGTGACAATCCGGCACTCCGGATCAAGGGGCCGGGGCGGGACAAGCGCCTGCCGAAGACGCTCTCGGTCCCCGAGGTCGACCGCCTGATCGAGGCGGCGCGCACGCACGGGCGGGCGCGGGACCGGGTCCGCAACACCTGCCTCGTCGAGCTTCTCTACGCGACGGGCATGCGCGTGAGCGAGCTCGTCGAGCTTCCCGTGGCCGCGGCGCGCGGCGACCCGCGGATGATCCTGGTGCGCGGCAAGGGAGACAAGGAACGCATGGTCCCGCTTTCCCCGCCGGCCCGGGACGCCATGGCGGCCTGGCTGGAAACGCGGGACGCGGCGGATGCCGGCCCGCCGGCGTCGAAATTCCTCTTTCCCTCGACCGGGACGTCCGGACACCTCACGCGGCACCGGTTCTACCTGCTCATCAAGGAGCTTGCCGTCGCGGGCGGCGTCAACCCCGGCAAGGTGACGCCGCACACGCTGCGGCACGCCTTCGCGACCCATCTTCTCGCGAACGGGGCGGATCTCAGGGCGATCCAGACGCTCCTCGGTCACGCGGACGTCTCGAGCACGGAAATCTACACCCATGTGCTCGACGAGCGGCTCTCGGAGCTCGTCTTCGAACACCACCCGCTCGCCAGGTCTCAGAGCTGACGGATCTTGAGCCGGGTGATCCGGTTGTCCTTGCGCTGCAGCACTTCGAAGCGAAACCCGTGGAACGAGAAGACCTGCCCCTGCGTGGGGATCGTCTGCGCCTCGTGGATGACGAGCCCCGCGACGGTGTTGGCCTCCTCGTCGGGAAGGTTCCAGTCGTTGGCCCGGTTGATGTCCCGGATCGTGGTTCCTCCGTCGACGACGTAGTCGCCCTGATCGGTGCGCCGGATCGGGTGCTCGGCGTTGACGTCGAACTCGTCGGTGATCTCGCCCACGATCTCCTCGAGGATGTCCTCGAGCGTGATCAGCCCGCGCAGCGCGCCGTATTCGTCGACCACCAGCGCGAAATGCGTGTGCCGCTTGAGGAACTGGCGCAACTGGTCGTCCAGCGTCGTGGTCTCGGGGATGAAATAGGGCTTCACCGCCA
>CAYTBD010000047.1:0-11437 GCA_964435755.1 uncultured Rhodobacterales bacterium | reverse complement strand
GGCGCAGGCCTGGGCTGCGAAGGCCTCGTTGAGTTCGATCACGTCCATGTCCTCGACGCGCAGACCGGCGAGCTTGAGTGCCTTGCGCGCCGCCGGGACCGGCCCCACGCCCATGATCCGCGGCGCGACGCCCGCCGCTGCCATCGCGACGATCCGCGCCCGGGGCGTCAGCCCGCCCGCCCTGGCGGCCTCTTCGGAGGCGATGATGGAGGCGCAGGCGCCATCGTTGACGCCGGATGCGTTGCCCGCCGTCACCGACAGGTCGGGCCCGTTCACCCCCTTCAACGTCGCCAGCTTGTCGACCGTCGTGCCCGGGCGCGGATGTTCGTCCGTGTCGAAGACGACCGGGTCGCCCTTGCGCTGCGGCACGGTGACAGGGACGATCTCATCCCGGAAGATCCCGGCGTCCTGCGCGGCAGCCCAGCGCGCCTGGCTCCGCGCCGCGAAGGCGTCCTGATCTTCCCGGCTCACCCCGAAGTCGGCCGCCACGTTGTCGGCGGTCTCGGGCATCGACTCGATGCCGAATTGCTTGACCATCCTGGGATTCGGGAAACGCCAGCCGATCGTCGTGTCGTAGATCTCGGCCTTGCGCGAAAATGCCGTCTCGGCCTTGCCCATCACGAAGGGCGCCCGGCTCATGCTTTCGACGCCGCCGGCGAGCATCAGGGCCGCATCGCCCGCGCGGATCGCACGCGCCGCCTGACCCATCGCATCCATCGCCGAGCCGCAGAGACGGTTGATGGTTGTGCCGGGCACCGAAACGGGCAGTCCGGCCAGCAGCAGCGCCATGCGTCCGACATTGCGATTGTCTTCGCCCGCCTGGTTGGCGCAGCCGTAGATCAGATCGTCCACCTGCGCCCAGTCCACAGCCGGGTTGCGCTCCATCAGCGCCTTGAGCGGGACAGCGCCAAGGTCATCGGCGCGGATCGAGGAGAGCGCGCCACCGTAGCGTCCAACCGGCGTGCGCACGGCATCACAGATGAATGCGTCGGGCATCAGGCTCCTCCCCTCCTCGCTCGCGGCCGGCCAATTGATCGACCGGTCGGTCAGGGTATAGCGCGAAAGCGTCACGCTTGGAAGGATTATTTGGAGCAAAGCGTGATGCTTTGTAGGGGCTGCGTCGCGGTTTTTTCCGATAGCGGTGGATTTCCGCGCCCCTCAAGGCTCCGAGAGTTCCCTAAGGTAAGTCTCGAGCGCCGCCAGCCGGCCGCGGCTGGCCGTGGTCTGCACTGAAAGCGGACCCTCCGCCCCGGAGAACGCCGCACCGACGTGCGAATCAGCGCCTTCGGACAGCTTCAGATAGAGCCGCGCGAACAGCGTCCCCGCGGACCGTCCGGGCCAGTCCGCGGGCAGGCATGCGGACGGCAGGTGCGGATCGCGCAGCACCGCCGCTCGGTAGGCATGCACCATGAGCAGCCGCGCCACGAGCCGGTCACGACCGTTGAAACCGGGCAAGGCCTCCTCCAAGGGCGCGAACCGCTGCAGGAAACTCTCGTATGCGGCCCTGTGACGATCCAGATCCCAGGTCCGCGCCGCAAAGGCGCGCAGTGCCGCTTCTCCTTCGGCCGGAAAGGCACGCAGCCGCATCGACGCGGCGCCGCCGACGTCCCGGTCGGGCCCCACCATCAGCCCCCGCCCGAGCGTCACGAACCCGGCCGCCTGAAGCCGCTCCGCACCCTCGGCATCGCGCGGCATCACGAAGGCGAGCGCGCCGGGCACCGCGTCCGGCTCGAAAAGCAGCCGTGCGGCGGCGGCGAACTCCCGCCGCGCCGCCGGAGTCAGCCGGTAATAGCTCCGCCGCCCGATACGCTCTCCGGTGAGTTGCCCGGCCGCGACAAGCCGAGAGACGGCCGTGCGCACGAGCGTTTCGCTGAGCCCGACATCCGCGCAGATCTCGATCAGCGTTCCCATCCACAGAACACCGCCGCGCGGCTCGGCCACATCTCCGTAGACCGTCACGATGAAGCTCGCCGCGCGCAGCGGCTCGCGGCCGACCAGCGCCTCCAGCATCTCCGCCTTGTTGCCGCCCCGCACGTCTTCCTGCCGCACCCCATGCCCCAATCCGCCGCTACCGGACAAACCGCCTATCACGTTTCGACCGCCGCCGCACCGCTGCTTGCGCGGTGCTATGTCGATGACGCCCGGGAAGAGACGTCGACCAGAACCATGTGAGGGACGGTCAAGGCCGCGAAGGCGATGAACGTGGCCCGCATGCCGGCGGCTCCCGGCTCGACCCCCGACACCAGAAGGGCGGAAGCCCCGGCCGCGACACCCAGCAGGGAGACCGTCGTCGGAACGAGCATCTCACGCCGTAGGAGGCGCTCTTCGACCTGCAGCCGCCGGGCGACCCGCCGGACGTGCCCCGGTGCGTGAAACCCGCAGAAGTAGACGAAGAAGTATCCAAGCGGAG
Source organism: uncultured Rhodobacterales bacterium (assembly GCA_964435755.1). Classification (GTDB taxonomy): domain Bacteria; phylum Pseudomonadota; class Alphaproteobacteria; order Rhodobacterales; family Rhodobacteraceae; genus DAINOF01. The sequence goes on along the minus strand of CAYTBD010000047.1, from coordinate 9,027 downwards.
GCAGCAGCCATGCCAACGGGACAAACCCGGCAAGAACTCCGAGGGTCGCGGGACGTGTCCGGTAGGTCCACGCGGCCATGCAAAGTGCGACAAGACCGGCCGCGGCGAGGCCCTGGCGTGCCATGACCCCATCCGCGCCGAGCCAGTGGAACAGCACGTCAACGCGGTCGGCGTGCAGGACCGCCGGTAGTGCGAGGATGACCACACCCGCGGCGATGGCACCGCGTTTCGGCGCCGGCCAGTCGTCGGCAAAGTGAAAGGCGGAATAGCCGAGAAAGGCGATCAGAGCGAGGTCCGGCGCAAGAAACCAGACACCAACCACGGCAGCCGCAATCGCGAGGTAACCGGTCAGGAAGGCTGCAGAACGTGCCGGTCCCGAGATCGGCCAGGTTCGGCGGGCGAGGATCAGATCCAGCGCCCCATGCGGCATGCCGAGGACAAGGATCAACACGAGGATCGCCGGCAGGAACAGGCTCGGTGGCAGCACGAGGTGCATGGCGAACGCGACCGCCGCCGCGGCGGCCAGGGCAACTGGTTGACCCAACTGGCTCATCGCCCGAGCGCCGTCCTGATGAAGAGGCCCGGCGGCAAGGCGGCAATCGCCGCGAAACGGTCCGCGACCGTCGTCGACCCGGAAAGGAACCGTTCCAATCGGTCAGGAGGCGCGTGCTCGAACATGTCCGCGAAGAGATCGGGTGCGCGATCCGGATGCCGCTGGAGCACCTTCAGAAACAGCCGGTCCATGTGGCGTGTGACCGGTCCGTCGAGGTCCGCCGCCGCGGCCGGAGATCCCGACAGAAGCGCGTCGGCCGCGATATCGGCCGTTTCCTGGATTCGGGCGAAGGCATATCCCGTGCTTGGGCGGGCCGCACCGCCGCGCACACCGAGGGGGAGCATTCCCTGCTCGGCTGGTCGGCTGTGAGCGGCATCCATCGGAATCGACCCGGCCTCTTCGCGAAGGACGCGGTGCTTTGCGTGCCTCAGCCGCCCGGTGACGGCGCTGTCCAGCCGCTTGCGAACATCGGCGGGATCGAGTCCGGGGGGTCCGAAGACCGTCGCCTCGACCAGCGCCCGGTCGCGGGCGAAGGGGAGGACATAGGTAAACGGAATATGTCTGCCGAAGGGTGTATCGAAGGACATCAGTTCGACCGTGTCCGCATCGAAAACGTCTTCCTCGGTTTCGATCTCGTAGCCGATGAAGGTCTGGGCATACGACGGAAAGGCTTTCAGGGGGCGGGTGTCGACGACGGTGCGCGCGCGGAAACCGCCGGTGTCGGTCTCCACGCGAAACCCCTTCTGAACGGGGCCGACCGCACGGACACGGCTTCCGAGATCGAGACGGACATTGGGCGCCGCTTTGATCCGCGCGAGGCACTTCCCGTAGAAGAGGCCGCTCGAGACGCTCTCGTACCTGAGGGTCCGCGAGGAGCGGACGATGTGGCGGTCACGCGCGCTCGCGGACCAGCGTGCCCACCGGCCGATCACGCAGTCCTCGAAAGGATCTGCGCGGGTCCGCCAGAACGACCACACGCGGTCGGGAACGTACGCGGTGCGCGGCTCGACGATGCGGACGGAAAGCGCGGTGTCGGCGAGCCGAAACGCGAGGCTCAGGCCGCTGCAGCCACCGCCGAGGACGGCGACATCGGCGTCCGGCATCTCGGCGTCGACCTTGACGTGCGTGTGGGCTTCGGCACGTGGCGGGATCGGTGCGGGCGACCTTTCGAGCATGGTCACGTCGCCTCTCCGATTGCCGGGACGAGCGTGTCGACCGCTTTCGCGGACTGCAGAACGGCTGGCACGCCGGCGCCCGGATGCGTGCCCGCGCCAACGAGAAAGAGATTGCGGATGCCTTCGCCGCGGTTGTGAAACCGGAAGAAGGCGGTTTGCAGGAGGTGCGGCGCAAGCGAAAACCCTGCGCCGTGAACGCTCGTCAATTGGTTCAGGCAGTCCCTGGGCGTCCTCACGACGTCTTCCGCAATGGAACCCGAGAGGCCGGGGAGAAGCGTCCGTTCGAGACGATTGATGATGTGCGCGCGGAGGCGCGGCGCCTCCGCCTGCCAATCCGTTCCGCATTTCTGGAGATTTGGGACCGGACAGAGCACGTAGAAACTGTCGCAGCCAACGGGAGCGAGGCTCGGGTCCGTGGCTGTCGGCCGGCTGACGTAGAGTGCGCTGTCGGGATCGGGAAGACCGCCATCGAAGGTGGCATCAAGCTGCCGCCGATGGTTCTTGTGGAAGAGCACGTTGTGATGTGCCACCGCGGGCCAGCGCCGTCGCGTCCCGAGATGCATGACGAATACGCCCATCGACATCCGCGGCGAATGGAGGCGAAGGCGCGGCAGGATGGGCAAGGACTCCTTCGGGACCATATCTCCGTAGAGGTGCAGGGGATCGCAGTTGGAAACAACGACGGCGGCCTCGTGTCGCCGTCCGTCCTCCAGCCGAACGCCCCGTGCGACCCCGTTTTCCACAAGCACCTCGCGGATTTTCGTCGACAGCCGCACATCGACGCCGACATCCGCCATCAGCTGTCCGAGCGCCCAGACCAGGGATCCCATGCCGCCCTTGGGAAACCAGACCCCGTGGGCCTGTTCCAGATGCGAGATGAGCGCATAGAGGCTCGATGTCCGGGCGGGATGGCCGCCGAGCAGGAGCGGCGGCATCGAGAAGGCCCATTGCAGCCGCTCGTCGCGAAAGTGTCGCCGGGCCATTGTCCAGACGCTCTGCCAGGCGCGGAGGCGTGTCGCATCGACCCCATGCCGCATCAGAAATCCGGGGTCGTGGGAGGGCTGTCCGGCGAGTTTGTCGAAAGCGATATCGTACATCTCCCCCGCATGGGCCATGAAGGCGCGGAAGCCCGCGACATCATGCAGCGAAAGCCGGGAGATCTCCGCCTCTGTCGCCCCGGTTCCCGGTCCGTAGTCGAACCGCGACCCGTCGGGGTAGAGGAAGCGGTACCAGGGCTGCGGCGCCGCGAGCGCGAGGTGGTCCGACAGGCGCTTGCCGAACAGGGCGAAGAGTTCCTCGACCAGCCAGGGCGCGCAGAGCACGGTCGGGCCGGTATCGAAACGGAAGCCGCCCCTTTCGATCGTCTGCGCGCGCCCTCCGAGCTGGTCGCACTGGTCGTAGAGCGTGACCGAATAGCCGCGTGCCCGAAGCCGCAGGGCCGCCGCGATGCCGCCAAGTCCGCCACCGATGACGATGGCCTGACGCCGCGCATTCGTGCCTGCGCGCGGCACGCGCACCCGTTCCGTCGAGGCGCGCGTGCGGCCGGCGCGCCGTCTCATGCGGCTTTCCGCTCCGTTGCGCCGGAGCCGCCGCCATCTTCGAGATGGCGGGTTCGGATAAGCGCGACGCGGGCGAGCAGGATCCCGAAGATCGCTTTCGACGTCACGTCGGCGAAAGTGTAGGCGAGCTGCCGGACAACCACCCAGGTCTCGCTCTGTCCGATGACCGGGATGCCGGGCACCAGGTAGACGAAGCCGTAGGTAAACCAGGTCACGAGCAGCAGATACCATGCGTTGCGCATTGGCCCGCGCGCCTCTTCCTCGATCTGATCGAGCCCGGACTTCATCGCCTCATTGGCGACGTAGAGCAGATAGAAGAAGACAAGCCAGCTCAGGCCGCCCCAGATCCAGAACGGTGCGCTCGGCCCCTCGAGAAACCCCGCCACCTGCGGCTCGTAATACTGCCCGATGTAGCCGAGGATGATCATGGCGGCGCCGGACACGGTGAGCTTCCACCAGCGAGAGAAGAATGCGGCGCCGGTAAACCCGAGCACGACGAGAAACTGCGTGAGCAGCATGGGCACGTCGATGAGCCAGTTCGCGTAGCGATAGCCGTTCGCGAAGACCAAGCCTTCGACGCGGCTGAAGGTATGGCTTGCGGCGTCGTATTCGAACGTGCGGTCCCACATCACGAAGAGATGAGCGAGTTCGATCGTCGCCGAGACCATGACGACGGCGGAGATGTAACTCGTGGTCCGGAACTGGGGCGCCGCGTCGCGGGCGGACATCGCGAAATAGACGAGTGCCGCGGCGAAGACGGCCACGGTGAAAGTGAAGGCGTGACGGATGACTTCGTACTGCCAGTACTCGAAGACAAAGAAATTCTCATAGTTCGGCATGCGTTGCTCCTCCATGTGGATGGCGGAAGGACAGACGGCGTTACGGCCATCTGCGCCCGATTGGCGGCACGTCTCTCGTTGCCGCCGACCGCCCGCTCCTTTTGTCGGTCGCTCGTGCGGGTGCAGGCCCCTTGCAAGACTTTCAAACAGGGCGGGCGGAAGCAGGTTCCTTCACAGAGCGCCCACATCTTGTGCAAGCCTGCGTAAAGGTTCTGCACCTTCGTTTCCGGATGACGTGCCGGTCCAGACCATTCCCGGTCCGCCGAACGCGCCGCCACGCTCCGCCCGGAGGACAGCGGCCCGAGGCTCCTTCAGTGCGGCTTCGGAAGCCGGATCGCGTCCATGTCGACCACTGCGGCGTCGATGCCCTGCCGGCGCAGCCAGCGCACGTCGCTCGCCCGTTGCGCGACGCCGACCACGACCGCAGCCGAGTGCCGCCGGCCCATGCGACGCAACGAGAAGACCGACCACCACGCGCGGAAGGCAAGCCGGGTCCACGCCCGCTCATCCCAGCCGAGCAGGATCACGTCGGGGGAAAAGGCGGCGGCAAGGCGCGGGATCTGCCAGGGGTACGCAACGATGATACCGAGTCCGACCTGCCGCTCGCCGTCCCTCTCTTGCAGCACTTCGCCCGGTCCAAAGATCACGGAGCGGCCCGCAAGACCCCCGGCTGTGAGCGCGCGCACCGCAGCCGGGACGAGACCGGGCTCCTTCAACTCGACGAACGCTTCGAGCCGCGTGGTGGAGAGAAACCGGACGACCTCGTCGAGCGCCGCCGAGCCGGGATGCGGAGGATCGTGCGAGACGGCGAGGCCGCCGTCATCGCCGCGACGCACGTCGAACTCGACCCCCGCCACGTCCGGTTCGGCGGCGGCGCAGCGGAAGGCGGCGAGAGTGTTTTCCCGGGTGCCGGACGACCAGCCACGGTGGGCGATCAGCTTCATGGTCGATCCTTCCCCCCGTCGGCGCCGCCGTCAGCCCCGGCCCGTCTTCCCCTGAAGTGCATCAATGCGTCGCGAGGCTTCGGCCTTGGAGAGGTTCGGCTCGTATGCGACGCCGGCCTCTTCGGACAAGGTCTTCAGGTAGCTCGCCTGTGCACCGGTCATCGGCTCATCACCGGTGACCCACTCGCCGGCCGGCTTTTCCGCATTGCCCGAAGCATCCTTCTTGGGCGAAGTGCTGGGTTCGTCAGTCATGTCACCTCCGTCCTGTGTTCATCCAATGTTCCGGTTCCCTTCATGGTTCCCAGCGAGATCGCGCCGCCTCGCCTTGGTTGATCCCTGCCTGCACCACACCGGGCAAGGCACCCTCCGCCACCCGGTTCAGGTCGCGTCTCCGAGGCGGCTGGTTTCCTGCGTCGTGTCGGCGATCAGGTCGCGTCGCGCGGCGCAGGCCCCGGATATTCGGCCTTTGCGTGGGACAGCAACCAGACGGCGAAGGTCTCCGTGGCTTCGCTTCCTCGTTTGTTGCGCACCACGAGGTGGAAGGCGTCCCGTGGAAGAAGAACGGGCAGGTCGGAGGCAACCAGTTCTCCCGAAGCCACCAGCGCTCCCGTGATCGATCGCCAGCCAAGCATCATGCCCAGCCCGTCCAGCGCGGCCTGTGTTGTCTGTACATAGTTGGTGAAGGTCTGGCCGTCGCCTCGCAGAACCGTCTGTCCGGTCGCCCGCAGGTACTCGGGCCACGTGACCCAAGACGCCTCGGCCGACTTGACGTGCAGGAGCGAAACCGACTTCGGCGGCACCGGTCCGTCGAAGCGGGCGCGCATGGTGGGCACGCAGACAGGTTGCACGGCCTCGTCGAAGAGGTGACGGACCGTCCCGTCGCGCCAGCGGCCGTGACCATACCGGATGGCGACGTCGGCGCCTTCCGAAAAGGACGGAACCCCCGACTGGCTGGTCACGACGTTCACCAGGAAGTCGGGATGGGCACGGTAGAAGGCCGACAGCCGTGGCATAAGCCAATAGGTCGCAACGCCGACCGAGCAGGCGACGGTGACCGTCCTGGCGCGCTGCGAGTCCGCCTGCCGGATCGTGTCGAGCATGTCGGTGATCTGACCCAGCCCCTCGGCGACAGTGGCGGCCAGCGCCTGCCCTGCCTCGGTCGGCCGGGCGGGACGGCTGCCGCGGTCGAGCAGCGGCACGCCGATATGATCCTCCAGCTGCCTCACAGCCTGACTGATCGCGGGTTGGGTGACGTTCAGATCCGCCGCGGCCGCCTGGATCGAGCCGCTCCGAACGACGGCGGCGAAGGCTGTCAGCAGGCGAAGCGGCGGCAGGGAACGATCCATAGCATAACCATGGGCTTATAGTTCCTTTACTTCAATCGCCGTATCGCGGGGCCCGCCGGATGATTAGCGTCCGGGGAGATTCCCACGTCTGCGATGAAAGGGACGATCATGGACGCCGTGGTGTTGGAAGACAACGGGCTGACGGTGACCCTGCCGGACGGCAGCCGGCCCTATTTCAATGCGTGGTGGCTCCGGGACAATTGCCCAACGTCCTTCGATGCCGAGACGCGGGAGCGGAGTTTCGACATCTTTCACCACACGGCCACTCCAAGAGCGGCGGATGCGCGCCTCGACGACGATGCGCTCGTGATCGACTGGGAGGGCGAGGATCATGTCTCGCGATATCCGCTGGGAATGCTCGCGGCTTACGCGACCGGCGCGCCGCGGCCCGATCCGGCGGACCTGCCGAGACGTCCATGGTTCGCCGATCACTACGCGAACGTGACGCGCGTTTCGCATCCCGTTCTCCTCGAAAGCGCCGATGAGCGGCGCCGCTGGATGGAAGCCCTGCTGATCGAGGGCATCGCCATCGTCACGGACATGCCCGACACCGACGAGGCGCTGACGCGCACGGCGGGGCTCCTGGGCAGCATCCGGCCAAGCTTCTTCGGTGACTATTTCGACGTGCGCACGCACATCAAGCCGACGAACCTCGCCTACACGTCGAAGGCGCTGGAACTGCACACCGACGTTCCGGCCGAGGAACTCGCTCCGGGCATCCAATACCTGCATTGCCGGCGCAACAGCGTCGAGGGCGGGCGCAATCTGTACCTCGACGGCACCGCCGTGGCCAACGATCTGCGCGCCTCCGACCCCGAGGCATTCCGCCTGCTGACCGAGATCGAGGTGCCCTTCTACAAGGAGCATGACGGCATCGACATGCGCGCGCGTCAGCGGGTGATCGAGCTGGACCGCCATGGCGAGGTGTCGGGCGTCACGATCAGTCAGCACATGGCGGATATCTTCGACCTGCCGCAGCGCGTGCTGGACAGCTACTATCCGGCCTTCGTCAAGTTCGGGCGCATGCTGCAGGAGGACAGGTACGTGATGCGCTTCTCGCTGGCCGCGGGCGAGTGCATCAGCTTCGACAATCACCGGATCGTTCATGGCCGCGCGGCCTATTCCGCGACCAGCGGCGAGAGGTACCTGCGCGGCACCTACACCGACCGGGGCGAATTGCGCGGGCTCTATCGGGCCATGGTTTCGGAAGGGCGGTTCAAGTGAGGGATGTGTCCGGACACATCGACGGTCGCAAGCTGTGCGCCGGGCTTGCGGTCTCTTCCAGCCAACAGCGCTGCGGCTGGCGCGCGTGCCTACCGGGCAATGACCGCGGGGTTTGACCTTCCAAGCGGTTCGCGCATCTTGGCTTACCCCAGCGGCCCCGGCCGCCGCTCCTCGCTCAGAAGAACGTTCGCGTCCACCGACCCGACCCCGGGCAGCGTCATGATCCGCCGTCTCAGCACCCGCTCGAAATCCGAGATATCGCGCGCGACGACCCGCAGCCGGTAGTCGTAGAGGCCCAGCACGTGCTGCACCGTCTGCACCTCGGGGATCGCCGTCACCGCCCGTTCGAAATCCTCCAGGCTCGCCCGCCCCTTCGCGGCGAGCTTCACGCCGAGAAACACCGTCACCCCGAACCCCAGAGCCTCCTTGTCGAAGACGACGCGCCGGCCGCGCAGCGCCCCGGTCTCTTCCAGCCGCCGCATCCGCCGGGCAACGAGCGAGGGGTTCGCCCCCCGCTCCCGCGCGATCGAGGCCGCCGTCCGCGTGCCGTCGGCTTCGAGCGCGCGCAGGATGATCCTGTCAAGGGGATCGAGCGCGATCACAGCGGCAGCGTCTCCTCGTCCTTGATGACGGCCACGTGCATCAGCGCCTCGACGTCGGCGATATGCGGCAGCGTCAGAATCCGGGTCCGGTAGATCTCCTGATAATGCGGCATATCGCGCGCGATGACGTTGAGACGCACATCGACCTGGCCCAGAAAGGTCTGGATCTCGATCACCTCCGGCACCTCGCGGGCCGCGGCGATGAATTCGTCGAAAGCACGCGGCGCGGTCTTGTCGAGCGTGAAACGCAAGCTGACCTCGACCTCCCAGCCGAGCTTGCGCCAGTCGATCACCGCCTCGACCCCCCGGATCACGCCGCCGGCCCTCAGCCGGTCGAGCCGCCGCCAGCAGGTCGCAAGCGTCACCCCCGCCCGCTCGGCCAGCGCCGCCACGGAGACGGAGGGATCCGCCTGATAATGGCGAAGGATGCGGCGGTCGGTATCGTCGATGCGCATATTTTTCAGTTCTCGGCTTTCCTTGAGTGAAATTTTCCGCTGATCGGCCGGTTTTGTCAAACTTCGGGCGCCATGAGGCATCGAGACCGGCTATGTCCATCCTCGGACACCACCAAGGAAGGGACACCCCATGCGCGTCTATTACGATCGCGACTGCGACATCAATCTCGTCAAGGACAAGAAGATCGCCATTCTGGGCTACGGCTCCCAGGGCCACGCCCATGCCCTGAACCTCCGGGATTCCGGCGCCAAGAACCTCGTCGTCGCGCTGCGCGAAGGCTCCGCTTCGGCGCAGAAGGCCGAAGGCGAAGGCCTCAAGGTCATGGGCAT
>CAYTBD010000046.1:0-11514 GCA_964435755.1 uncultured Rhodobacterales bacterium | reverse complement strand
CCGCGGTCCGGATCTTCGGGTAGGTGTACATCGTTTCGAACGACCACTCCGGATCGTCCCAGGCGATCATCTTGCCGGGGTTCAGGAGGCCCTTTGGATCGGCTTCCTTCTTGAAGAGAAGCTGCCGGTCGTCGACCGTCTGCCGCCCGCCTTCCTCCAGCGTGTAGCGATGCGGATTGAAGACCATGCAGCCCTCCGCCTCGTGGATGCGCACGATCTCGTCGAGCCGCTCCTCGGTCGTGAAATCCACTATCGGCAGGGCCGCGTAGGCCGGTTCGCCCCCCTCGCGCAGGACTTCCAGATGCTGGAGCACCTCCTGCCCGAAGATCTCCTTGATGCGGGCGATCTTGCGCAGCGCGTCCTCGCCGTGGCCGTAGCGGACCTGCAGATAGGTGACCGACGGCTTCACCTTTAGAGCGCGCAGGGTGGTGTGGTTCCAGGTGTATTCGCCGACCGCGCCGGGCCCCTTCTCCCAGTCGTTGTCATCGCTCCGATAGATCACTCTCGGAGCGCCATTGAGCCGTGCGAAGGTTTCGAAGGCGTCCATCGACTGCGGCGCGACGATGAGCGCGATCACGCTCGTGCCTTCGTCGACATGAGGCTTCACGCGCTGGAAATAGTCGAAGGGGATCGGCGCCTCGATGGGCGTGATCAGCTTGCACAGGATCCCGTCCTGCTTCGCGAGGCCCAGACCGAAGCGCGCGCTGTCCATGAAGTCGTCGAAGGCCACGAACATCTCGACCCAGTCGTAGGCAGGCGCGAGCGGCACCTCGACCTCGGTTATGATCCCGTTCGTGCCGTAGGCGTGGCTCACGCGGGGCAACTCGTCGCCCCGGAAGTCGAGCACGCGCGGCTCCTCCTCCATCGTCACGACGCGGAGCCGGATGATGTTGCCGAAGTCGCGCAGCGCACCCCAGTGGCAGGACCCGATCCCGCCCGAGCCGCCGGCGATGAACCCGCCGATCGTGGCCGTGGCGAAGGTCGAGGGCATCATCCGGACCTCCTGGCCCGAATGCGCGCGCGTCTCGCGGTCGAGATCGCGGATCACGCAGCCCGGCTCCGCGATCACCCGGCCGGGGTGGATTTCCTTCACCTTGTTCATGTGGCGCAGGTGCATGACGCAGCCGCCGGCAAGCGGCATTGCCTGGCCGTAGTTGCCGGTGCCCGCGCCGCGCGTCGTCACCGGCACGTCGTGGGCGTAGCAGACCCTGAGGATCTCAATCACCTCGGCCTCCGAGCGGGGGTTCACCACGAAGTCCGCGACGAGGTGGTCCATGTGCCGTTTGAGAACGGGAGAGTACCAGAAGAAGTCGCGGCTCTTCGATCTGATCGCTGCCTCGTTCTGATCCATGTCGAGGTGGGAAAGAGCGTCCTTCGCGGCGGCGACGTTGGGTGTCATGCGGTCCTCATGAGGTCGTCGAGTTCGGAATAGTCGGGCAGCGTCCGGTCGATGGCACGGCCGGCGCGCAGCACGATACGGTCGGATTGCGGACGCGAGAAGAGCTCGGTCCATTCCCGCGCCTTGCAGATCACGAAATCCGCCGGCGCGCCGGGCGCGAGCGAGGGCAGGTCAAAGCCGCAGGCGCGGGCGGGATTCGTCAGGAAGGCATGGGTCCAGTCGTCCGTCGAATGGTCGAGATGCCCGATCCGCGTCGCCTGCCGCATGACCTCGATCATGTCGAGGTCGCCGTAGGCATAGAAGGGATCGCGGGTGTTGTCCGAGGCGAAGCTCACGTTGATGCCGCGCGCCTTCATCTCGTGGACGAGCGTGATGCCGCGCCAGCGGGGCGTGCGGTGCGCGGTGCGGTCCTGCAGGTAGAGGTTGCACATCGGCAGGCTCACGACGTGAAGCCCGGCCTTCGCCACGAGGTCCAGCGTGCCCAGGGCGTCGATCTCGTCCTGAATCGCGAGCGAGCAGCAATGGCCGACGACGACCGGCGCGTCGAAGCCGGTCTCGAGGATTGTCTCGGCGATCAGCTTCAGCGTCTGGACGGAGGGGTCGCCCGTCTCGTCGACATGGAAGTCGACCGAGAGCCCGCGATCGGCCGCCAGCCCGAGAAAGCCGGCCAGCCGTTCCTTCAGGTCCGGGATCGGATAGGTCACCATGCCCAGCACGCCGCCCGAATACGCCACGATGTCGGCCGTCTCCACGAAAGCGCCCTCGGGATCCATGTTGTCGCAACCGACGAGGCAGGCACCCTGCAGGTCGATCCGCCCGGCCCAGTCCTCGCGCAACTCGCGGAAGACGGGGAAGCTGACCGCGTCCTGCGGGCGCAGGCTGTCGAGATGGGTGCGGATCGCGCGCGTGCCGTGGGCGTGGGCGGACTTCAGCCCGAATTCCATTCGCGCCCGCACGTCTCCGGCGCCCCAGTGCGCGGCGCGGTCCGCCGCCACGGTGCTGAGCGCGCCCAAGAACGTTCCGTCCGGGTTCGGCGCGCGCGCCCAGATATGTCCCTTGTCGAGATGGGTGTGCATGTCGACGAAGCAGGGGAAGACCATCGCGCCCCCCATGTCGATCTCTGCAAAGCTCCGGTCCGAGATCAGCCCGTCGGAGACCGAAACGGAGGTGCGGACCAGATCTCCCGGTTGGCCCAGGAGACAGGCGGGACTCGTGACATTCGCTAGCGTGAAGGAACCTTCGGGGAGGGTACGGAAATCCATCACCGCTCCCGCTTCAGCGCGCTCTCGTGCCACTTCCGGAGCGCGAGATGGCTGATGAGGCTCATGGCGGCGAAGATCACCACTCCCATCAGCGAAATCAGGATCAGTGCACCGTAGAGCCGCCCGAAGTTGAACCGGTAGGATGCTTCGAGAAGCGTCGAGGCGAGCCCGAGCCCCGTCCCGGCCCGCCCGATGACAAACTCCGCCACGACCGCGCCGATGAGAGCGAGGCCGCCGGCGATCTTCAGACCACCGAGAAAGAACGGCAGCGCCGACGGCGCCGCGAGATAGCGCAGCCGCTGCCAGCGCGTGGCGCCGTAGATCGTGAAAAGGTCCGACAGATTGTGGTCGGCCGATTTGAGCCCGATCGTGGTATTCGACAGGATCGGAAAGAAGGCCACGATCCACGCGCAGAGCAGCGCCGCCGTGAAGGCGGAGTCCACGTAGATCTGGAGGAGCGGCGCGATGGCGATGACGGGCGTGACCTGGAGGATCACAGCGTAGGGGAAGAACGACATCTCCGCCCATTTCGACTGCGTGAAAGCCACGGCGAGCGCGACGCCGCCCACCACCGCCATCAGTAGCGCCAGAAGCGTGAGGCGACCGGTCATGATCATCGCAGGCCACAGAAGCCCCCAGTCGTCCACGATCGCCTGAGCGACGCGGGCGGGTCCGGGAAGGATGTAATGCGGAACCTCGCCGAGCGTGACGTAGAGATGCCACGCGAGGATCGACAGGACGAGCACCAGAGAGGGCAGCGTCCACTTCGCGATCCGGTTGATCCTGTCGCGGCGGGCACGGAGCGCTTCTTCCTGGTCGACGACCGGCGGGCTCGTGGCGGCGGTCTCTGCGATGCTCATGCGGCGACTCCCATGGCGTCGTGGAGGGCGTCGGAGGCCTGACGCGTGTAGGCGGCGTATTCCGTCGACGTCCGGAATTCCTCGTGACGCGGGTAGGCGACGTCCACGTGCAGTTCCCGGATCACCCGGCCCGGCCGGGCGGCCATCACGATGATGCGGTCGGACAGGAAGACGCTCTCGAACACCGAATGCGTCACGAAGACGACCGTGCAGCCGATCTTTTCCTTCAGTTCGAGAAGGTCGTTGTTGAGCTTGAACCGCGTGATCTCGTCGAGCGCGGCGAAGGGCTCGTCCATGAGGATGAGTCGCGGTTTCGTCACCATCGCCCGCGCGATCGAGACCCGCATCTTCATGCCGCCGGACAACTCGCGCGGGTAGGAATTCTGGAACTTCTCGAGTCCCACGAGCCTCAGCGCCTCGAGGATCTCGTCTTTCACCGCGCCATAGCCTTGACCGCGCAGCCGGAACGGCAGCCAGACGTTCTGCGCCACGGTCGCCCACGGCATGAGCGTCGGTTCCTGAAAGACGATGCCGAGGTCGTCGGCGTTCTGCCCGCCGGTCCAGCGGATATTTCCCGAGGTCGGATGAATCAGACCCGCGATCAACCGGAGCGCGGTCGATTTCCCGCATCCCGACGGTCCGAGGAGCGAGATGAAGTCCCCGTCGTTCACCTGAAGTTGCATGTCCTTCAAGGCCACCACGTTGCCAGCGAAGGTCTTCTCGACGTGGTTCATCGTGAGGACGGTCGGACGCTCGTCGAGCGGCAGACGGGCCTTGCTCATGCGAAACTCCGGAGGTTGGAGGGCCGGACGGCTCTGCCGCCCGGCCTCTTGTGTCAGTTGGCGGGCTTGAGGTCCATGCCTACGCCGTTGTTCACGAACTGCGTCGTGTAGGAGGCCTTGAAGTCGATCCCGGACTCGACCACCCCCGTCTCGACCATGAGGTTGTAGAAGTCCTCGACCGTCTCGTCGGTCAACGAGCCGATGCCGAGTTCGAGTGCCTTGCCCGAATCGACGATGCCCCACTCCTTCAGCTTGTCGATGGCGAAGGCGATCTTGTCGTCGGTCATCTCGGGGTTCGCTTCCTTGATCAGCTCGTTGGCCGCCGAAGGATCCCCGTAGAGATAGTTGTACCAGCCCTTGATCGTGGCATCGACGAAGCACTGCACCATCTCGGGGTTTTCCTCGATGGTGTCGGCCATCGTCTCCACCGTCGTCGCGTAGGACGAATAGCCGGCGTCGGCGATCAGGAAGACGTTCGGTTCGAACCCGCCTTCCTTCGTCACGAGGTAGGGCTCGGACGAGAGGTAGCCCTGCATGCCGACGTTCGTGTCCGCCAGGAAGGGCGCGGGGTTGAACGTGTAGGGCTCGCGCTGCTCGGCGGTGAAGCCGTGGGCCTTGATCATCCACTGATAGTAGGACTGGAACCCGTTGTCGCCGATCAGCAATGTCAGATCCTTCAGGTCTTCCCAGCTTTCGGCCGACCCGGGATGCGCCACGATGACCTGCGGGTGCTTCTGGAAGATCGCTGCGATGTTCACGACCGGGACGCCCTCCTGCACGGCGCTGAAAGCCTGCAGAAGGTCACCGCCCATATGGAAGTCCATCCGGCCGGCGAGCATGAGGGCGCGGTTGTTCACCTGGGGCCCGCCCGGGAGGATTTCGACCTCGAAGCCGCAGTCCTCGACATAGGTGCCGTCGGCGACGGACTGATAGAAGCCGCCGTGCTCGGCCTGGGCGACCCAGTTGGTCCCGAAGACGACCTTTTCCTGAGCGGACGCGGCTCCGGCGCAGAGCGCGATCGCAGTCGCGGTCAGCATCAAATTTCTAGAAGACATCCTTACCTCCGGTTTACCTTCGGATGACAACCTCTCGGCGCAAATCCGAGAAGGGAAGGAACGCCTCGAGGCTTCCCAGCCAATTCTGTTCGCTCCGCCCGCTTCTTAGACGATCGGCCCCGATTCGCACATGTTTTCATCGGTTGCCGGTTCGGCGCCGGTTCGCTACCGGGGAGGGGTCTTGTCCGGGAGGCGGCTCCGACGGACGTGACTCCGCACCCAGGAGGTTCCGATGCATGAAATCACGCCCGAAGACATCGCCGCGCCGTTCGCGCGATACGCCCACGGGGTCGAGGTTCCGGCCGGGCGCCGGCTGATCTTCACGTCAGGCCAGCTGGGCGTGCAGGCCGACGGCGAGGTCCCCGAAGACGCCGGCGCCCAGGCCGAGGTCTGCTTCGCCAACATCGAGGCGGTTCTGCGGGCCGCCGGAGCCGGGCGGGAAGACGTCGTCCGGATCAACGCCTTTGTCACCGACCGGGCGGACATGGGGGCGTACATGGCGGCGCGGGACCGCTGGCTCGCGGACGTCCATCGGTTGCCGGCCTCGACGCTCGTCATCGTGTCGGGTTTCACGCGACCCGAATTCAAGGTCGAGGTCGAAGTTATCGCGGCGCCGGAGGCATAGGGCGGATCCCTCGCCGGGCGCCGCAAGCAGCAGCTTTGGATGAAACCTTGTCGTGGCGGAGGCATTGGGGTCGGCAAGGCAGCGTCGCAAACCGGTCCGGTTCGCGGCGCTCTGCCTGCGCAACCCAAAGGAGGATGCAATGTCCGTTGCGAGAGTCACAGAGATCATAGCTGAATCGCCGAATTCCTTCGACGAGGCCGTCAAGAATGGCGTGGACCGCGCCTGCGCGACCCTGAAGAACGTGAAGACGGCGTGGGTTCAGAACCAGACCGTGACGGTGGTGGACGACGAAATCACCGAATATCGGGTAAACCTCAAGGTGACCTTCGTCCTCGAGGATTGACGCCGTACATGCCCGCGCTTTAGCCGATTGATTTCCATAGTGAGCACGCCTATGCTGCGGTGCAGCATAGGAGGGCCCGGGCATGGGTCATGTCATCTGCGTCGCGCAGCAGAAGGGCGGGTCCGGAAAGACCACGATCGCCGCGAACCTCGCCGTCGCGTTTTCGCGCGGCGGGAGTTCCGTCGCTCTTCTCGACACCGATCCGCAAGGATCCCTCGGCCGCTGGTTCATGGCGCGTCGCGACAGTGGCGACGAGACGCTCGGCTTCTCCACGGCAAGCGCATGGGGCGTGTCCTACGAATGCGACAAGCTCAAACGGTCGTTCGACTATGTCCTCATCGACACCCCGCCGAAGGTCGATGCGGACCTCAGGCCGGCCCTGCGGGAGGCTGATCTCGTGCTGGTCCCGGTGGCCGCAAGTCAGGTCGACGTATGGGCCACCGAATCCGTTCTCGACCTTGCCCGGCGTGAGCGCCGCGAAGCCGTGATCGTCGTGAATCGCGCCAAGGCAGGCACGCGCGTTCTCGATGATGTCGGCAAGGCGCTCGACGCGATGGATGCCCGCCGGATGACGACGATGCTCGGCAGCCGTGTCGCCTATGCCGAAACGCTTGGACAGGGCCGCGGCGTTCTGGAGCGTGGCAAGGGCGCATGGACGGCCGAGATCGAGGGCCTCGCCGAGGAGATCCGGATCGCGCTGGCAACCTGATCGCGCGATCCCGCCGCTCTTGGAACGCCCGGGATCATAAATTATATCGATCTATATATGTGTTGACGGAGTACGGGAATGGCATCCCTGAAGCTGACCTGTCTGGAGTGCGGACAGACGAACAGGATACCGGACGACAAGATCGGTGCGGGAGCCAAATGCGGCACCTGCGGCAAGAAGCTCGTCGATGGAAGAGTCCATGAAATCGACCTCAGGATGCTGGAGAAAGCCTCGAAGGCCGATGACTTGCCTCTGGTCGTCGATTTCTGGGCGCCGTGGTGCGGCCCGTGCCGGATGATGGCGCCGCAGTATCAACAGGCGGCCGGGCAGCTTGCGGGCCGGGCGCGGCTCGTGAAGCTCAACACCGAGGACAACCCTCAGGCTGGCGGGCGCTTCGGGATCCGTGGAATTCCGCTGCTCGCGGTTTTCAGGGGCGGCCGCGAGGCCGCGCGTCAGGCCGGGGCGATGCCAGCGCCGAAGATCGTGGATTGGGTGCAGCGATCGGTCTGAGCCTCCCGCGCCATGAAGCGCGCCTGACGATCCTGCCCGGGACTTGTCCAGATCGGATCCCGACCGTCGGGTCTAGTATTAACGGAATGTTAATGCTGCGTTTTTCCGGCGTTCAACTTCGCTGTGCCATACTCGGGCGCGTCCCGGCCACCCGGGGCGGAATTCGTCGAACGAGTTGAGCCGCCGGTCGGAAAGCAGCGAGCGGCCGGCGCGCAGGACCTTCTCCCGGCCGCACTCACGGACCTGGCTGGGTGGGGGCGGGCGCCGCACGAGCGACCCCTTTGGACGTCGTGCGGTGGCCCAGCCCGCCAGACAGCGGACTGCCCCATGACCGGAAACAAGAAGGCCCCGCCGTGGCGGGGCCTTGCAAACTGTCCGTCGCGCCTTGAGGCGCGGTTTTCCGGCTCAGGCGAGCTGGAGGTTGGTCGCGCTTTCGCGGCCGTCACGGCCGGCTTCGATGTCGAAGGTGACCTTCTGACCATCGTCAAGCGACCGGATGCCCGAGCGCTCGAGAGCGGTGATGTGGACGAACACGTCCTTCTTGCCGCCTTCGGGCTCGATGAAGCCGAAACCTTTAGTTGCGTTGAACCATTTCACGGTGCCAGTTGCCATCGTGAGATCTCCTAGTCATTTCGCTGCCCGCGGAATGCGGCAGCCCGGCTGGTCAGTTCGAATTCGAGAAACTGTAGCCGTAGACGGAGAACAGTCGTATCGAGTTAGAATAACGTAGCCACGCTTATGTGGGGTGGAGCGGGGAAAATAGCAAGGGGATTCGTCAGGCAGCCTGCGTGTCCGAGCTCGGATGGGACGTCAAGCTTCGGAAATCATTGCTGGTACCGCTAACGGCCCGGCGCGCCGAGGAACCGCGCGCGGCCGCCCGACGCTGTCCGTGGGACCCGCCACCCCCGGAGCCCGGCCGATGTTCGCCTTCTTCTCCAGCCGCCTCGGCTGTCTCGGATCGATTCTCGTGTCGATCGTCGGCACGCTGATCCTGCTGTTCGTCTTCGGACTGCTGTGAGGCGGCGCGCCCGCCATGCCGCGGGCGCGCCCCGGTGTCGTCACGGGCGATCGTCGACGTAGAGACGCACGGCGTCGCCGGCCTCGGCCACCTCCACGCCGACCACGTCCTCGATGGAATAGTCGAGGCCCTGAAGCGCGCGGCTGAGCCGGATGTCCCGGGCGATGGCCTCGCGCGCGGCGGCGAAATCGGCCTCCGCGCCCGCGATCGCCTCCTCGAGCGCCTCCATGTCCGCGAGTCCGGTGAGGGGCACGATCTGGATATCGGCCTCCGCACCCGCGTCGGCGAGTTCCTCCGCCCAGCGGCTCGCGTCGGTGGCGGCGGCCATGTCCGCGTCGGCATCACCCGTCTGCGCGGCGGCGGCGGTGGCGAGAAGCGCCGCGAGTGTCGCGGCGGCGAGGGGTCTGGCTGTCATGTGGTCTCTCCCTTGGCTGTCGGGGACGCGGGGCGCGCCCCACGCCGGGAGAACACCGGGCGGCGCGGATTGTTGCAGCGACCGCGCGCGAGGATATCAGCGGCTGGCGCGGGCGCGCGGGAGAAGGCGCGCGGTGCTGTAGATCGCGGCGCCCACGCCCGCGCAGCCCGCGATCCAGCCGTAGTACCAGAACAGTCCCGCCAGCCGGTCCTCGGCATAGGAGGCGACGAACGCGGTCTTGCCCCACCACGCGGCGAGCGCGGCGGCGACGGCGAGCGCGCCCCAGAGGACGGGGGCCGCGCCGGGCGGGAGCCGCGTGACGCGCAGCCCGACGGCCGCCGCGACGACCCCGAGCGGCGCGCCGATCAGGGCGACCTGCAGCTCCCAGAACGGATGCGCCCCGAGCGCCCCCGCGAGGCCGAGCGAGGCGGCCCCGACGGGGACGGCGAGGGCGAGAAGGACGGCGGCGAGGTGCGGCATGGGCGGCTCCTGGGGTGCGGGGCCGAGTGTGCGCCGCGACGGGGAGGTGAGATAGAGGGGTGACGGGGATGTGATGGGGGCGGGACCCCCGACATCCAGGAGTTGTCGAAGACCGACGAGATCGTTTCACGCTCGAAGACCGGGCTCCGGCACCGCATCCTGACCCACAATCTGCCGCTGTACTTCCCCGGGGCCGAGCGGTTTCACCACAGTTCACGGACGGCCCGCGCCGTCGCGCTGCTGTCGGACCTGCCCGGGCCGCGTCACCGATTCCCGCGTCGTTCCCAGCATTGCGTTGCGATCCCCGTCCGGTTTGGATAACTCATGGGAGAGACATCGTTGACGGCGAGTGATGGGCAGCGACGTGAACATTCAACGCGCGATGCTGATCGCGGCACCCTTGCTGCTTGGAGCATGTGGTGCGGGCGTGAACAATGCAGATGGCGGCCCGCAACCTGTGCCGGATCCGGTGATCGCACTTGCCGATCCCAGCCAGAACCTACAGACCGCACGCCTGAGGCCCGAGGACGGCTGTTATTGGTATCTTCATGCCGGTCCCGTCGAAACGACGCTTATCCCGCTCCGCACGGTGGAGGGCCGCCCGATCTGCACCGCATCCGGAGCCGCGACACCCTCGTGATTGCGGTCCCACGCTCCGGGCCCGCCTCGGTCGCGCTCGTCCGATGGCATGTCAGCTTCTCGCGCCAAGTGCGTTCTCGGCCGGGTAGAGCCGCGCCATCGCCCGCGTTTCGACCTGTTCATAGAGCCCGTTGATATGGGCCATGACCATGCGAACGCAGCCGGAACTCGCACGGGTTCCGATCGAGCGAGGATAAGGCGTCCCGTGGATTCGGAGATAAGTGTCGCGATCCCCGACAAAGAGATAGAGCGCGCGCGAGCCGAGCGCGTTCTGCGGACCGGGCTCCATTCCGTCTTCGTACTGCGCGTAGAGGTCGGGCTCGCGCTCGATCATGCTCTGCGTGGGGGTCCAGTGTGGCCAGCGCACCTTGCGGCCGATCGTGTAGGTTCCCGGTTCGTAGAGGTCACCCCGACCGATGGCGACGCCGTAGCGCATCGCCGTCCCGCCGTCCTCGATGTGGTAGAGGTAGCGCGCGACCGCATCGACGTGGATGTCCCCGGGCACCAGCCCGTCGTTCGCGACCACGCGTGTCGGCAAAAATCGAGGATGCAGCCCCCAGGGATTGGAACGCGCCGGATCGTAGCCCGGCGGCGTCACCTGCGCGTCCCAGGCCGCTTTCTGGGCTTCCGTCGGCCAGGTGCTCGCGACGGCCGACGTCGCAAGCGGGGCCGAGAACAACGCGGCGGTGGTCGTTACGAAATGGCGTCTCGTCAGCATTCTACTCTCCACTCCTGCACAACTTGGTACGACTGGCGCTTCAGGAGCCGTCCAGATCGGCGCGTGACCGAGACGTCGACGGTTCCTGCCGCGATATTCCGCGGAAACGGGTACCTCGGCGAGCATGCTCGTATCGATCTACCTGAAGGCAGCTTTCATCGGCCGCAATAGACAATGCCGTGAGCAACACCTAACGCCCCCGCATGTTCTCGCGTCTCGTTGCCGTCCTGACGGTCGCTGTCTTATCGACAGCGCACGCGGCGCGGAGAAGCACCGTTCGCCCGGACGCTCGAAGGCAGTCTGCGTTCGGCCCAGCAGGTCCAGTCCGGCCTGCTTCAGGCGGCGGCGGAAGTGGCCTCCGGCAGCTCGATCACGCCGGCCTGCCAGCACGCGATCAGCGCTCCACCGCCGCGCCGAGACCGCGCTGACCCTCGCGGCCTATCGCTACGTGGTCGAGCGGCTGGCCGTGGCCTGGCTGCCCGGGGCGCTGGTCGCGGAGGATATCCGGGTCGGACGGCTCTGCAGGGTCGGCGATGCCGGGACGGACCTCGCGCTCGAGATCCGGAGGATTCGCGTCGCCGGAGGTGCGCGCGAGTGGGCGCGGCGCGGCTGGGACGTCATCCTCGGTGCCGACGGGCCGGTGTCAGAACGCCTGCCATAGCGCCTGTCCGACCGGGTCGAGCCGATCCGGCGAACAGA
>CAYTBD010000045.1:0-11686 GCA_964435755.1 uncultured Rhodobacterales bacterium | reverse complement strand
TGGGCGCGATGAGCTACGGCATCCGTCGCTGGGAGCATGAGCGGGCTTTGCCGTCGCCGCTGTCCCGAGCACCCTGGCGTCCGCGCCGACTCCGAAGAGGATTTCGGAGAAGGACTGTGGGTCCTCTATTTCAGGCTTGAATAGTTCAAGCTTGAAGAAAACAGACTGACTTGCTATCGTCACGGTGAGGGATCCTGCCGTGCCTGGATTTCCGGGCTGTCTTGTCGGAGGAACGAACCATGCGCATCGCGTGTCTCGGGGGCGGGCCGGCGGGGCTCTATTTCGCGATCTCGATGAAGCTGCGAGACCCCTCGCACGAGGTGGTCGTGATCGAGCGCAATCGCGCCAACGACACCTTCGGCTGGGGCGTGGTGCTGTCCGACGATGCGCTCGACAACCTGCACGACAACGATCCGGTGAGCGCCGGCGCGATCCGCGATCACTTCGCCTACTGGGATGATATCGCGGTGGTGCACAACGGGGTGCGCACCGTGTCGGGCGGGCACGGCTTTGCCGGGATCGGGCGCAGGCAGATGCTGGTGCTGCTCCAGGACCGGGCGCGGGACCTGGGCGTCGAGATGCGGTTCGAGGCGGAGTTCACCTCGGTCGAGGCGTTCCGGAAGGACTACGATCTCGTGGTCGGCTGCGACGGGCTGAACTCGAAGGTGCGCACCGAATACGCCGGGCATTTCAGGCCCGACATCGACACGCGCAAGTGCAAGTTCATCTGGCTCGGGACGCGTCAGCGGTTCGATGACGCCTTCACCTTCATTTTCGAGAAGACGGAGCACGGCTGGATCTGGGCGCATGCCTACCAGTTCGATGACGAGACCGCGACGTTCATCGTCGAATGCGCGCAGCGGACCTGGGACAACTTCGGCTTCGAGGCCATGTCGAAGGACGACATCGTCGAGACCTGCCGAAAGATCTTCGAGGCCCATCTGGGCGGTCATGACCTGATGTCGAACGCCGCTCACCTGCGCGGATCGGCGGTCTGGATGAACTTCCCGCGCGTCCTCTGCCAGAAATGGTACCACGAGAATGTGGTGCTGCTCGGAGACGCCTCGGCGACGGCGCATTTCTCGATCGGGTCCGGCTCGCGGCTGGCCTTCGACAGCGCCATCGCGCTGGCCAATTACCTGTCGTCGGAACCGACGCTGGAGCAGGCCTTTGCGCGCTATCAGGAGGAACGGCGGCTGGACGTGCTGCGGCTCCAGTCGGCGGCGCGCAACAGCCTGGAATGGTTCGAGGAGGTGGAGCGCTACCTCGACCTCGATCCGGTCCAGTTCAACTATTCGCTGCTGACCCGCTCGCAGCGGATCAGCCACGAAAACCTGCGCCTGCGCGATCCGGACTGGCTGCAATCGGCCGAGAAATGGTTTCAGGTGCAGGCCGGTGTGGCGGACGATGCGCCCGTGCGCGCACCGATGTTCGCCCCCTACAGGCTCCGCGACATGGACTTGCAGAACCGGATCGTCGTGTCGCCCATGGCGCAATACAAGGCCGTCGACGGCACGCCCGGCGACTGGCACCTGATCCACTACGGGGAACGCGCCAAGGGCGGGGCCGGGCTGGTCTATACCGAAATGACCTGCGTCTCGCCCGAGGGGCGGATCACGCCCGGATGTCCGGGGCTCTACGATCCCGCGCACGAGGATGCGTGGAGGCGCCTGACGGAATTCGTCCACGCGGAGACCGATGCGAAGATCTGCTGCCAGATCGGGCATTCGGGGCGCAAGGGGTCGACGCAGCTGGGCTGGGAGGAGATGGACGCGCCGCTGCCCGATGGCAACTGGGACATCGTGTCGGCCTCGGCGATCCCCTGGTCGGACCGCAACGCCGCCCCGCGCGAGATCACCCGCGCCGAGATGGACGTGATCCGCGACCAGTTCGTCGCCTCGGCCGAAATGGCGGCGCGCGCCGGCTTCGACATGATCGAACTGCACGCGGCGCACGGCTACCTGCTGTCCTCCTTCATCTCGCCGATATCGAACCGTCGCGGCGATGCCCATGGCGGGTCGCTGGAAAACCGGATGCGCTATCCGCTCGAGGTGTTCGCGGCGATGCGCGCGGCCTGGCCCGAAGACAAGCCGTTTTCGGTGCGCATCTCGGCCAATGACTGGGTTGGCGACGAGGGCGTGACCCCCGACGAGGCCGTCGAGATCGCGCGCGCCTTCGGCGCCGCCGGGGCCGACATCATCGACGTGTCGGCGGGGCAGACCACGGTCGACGCGCGCCCGGTCTACGGCCGCATGTTCCAGACGCCGTTTTCCGACCGGATCCGCAACGAGGCGGGGATCGCGACAATGGCGGTCGGCAATATCTACGAGGCGGACCATGCCAATTCGATCCTGATGGCGGGCCGGGCGGATCTGGTGGCGGTCGGCCGCCCGCACCTGGCCGACCCTTACTGGACGTTGCGCGAAGGCGCGCGGATCGGGGACCGGCACCAATCATGGCCTGTGCCCTATCTCGCCGGCCGCGATCAGGTCTGGCGGCTGGCGGACCGCGAAGCGGAACTGATCCGGGCATGAGACGGGTTCTGGTCACGGGCGGCGGATCCGGCATCGGGCGCGCGATCGCCCGGCGCCTCGCGTCTCAGGGCGACGCCGTCACGATCTGCGGCCGCAGGCCCGAGCCGCTGGGGGAAACCGCCCGGGGTTTTGACATGGCCATTCGTGCCGCCGACGTCACCGACGAGGCGCAGGTGGCGCGGCTTTTCGAGGCGCCCTTCGACGTGGTGGTCGCGAATGCGGGTGGCGGCGCGCCGGCCAAGCTCCGCGACACGAGCCTCGATGCCTGGAACCGCACGCTGGAGGTCACGCTGACCGGGGTCTTTCTGACGTTCCGCGCCGCGTTGGAGGGCATGGGGCAGGGCGGTCGGCTGATCGCGATCGCCTCGACCGCCAGCCTCAAAGGCGGCGCGAATATCGCCGCATACGCCGCGGCCAAGCATGGCGTGCTGGGGTTGGTCCGGTCTGTGGCGCAGGAGGTGGCGAAATCGGGGATCACATGCAATGCGGTCTGCCCGGGCTTCGTGGACACGCCTCTGGCGGAACAGGCCATCTCCGGTCTGATGACGCGGTTTTCCATCGACAGGGCAGAGGCAGAGCGGCGCGTGGCCTCGGGAAATCCGGTTGGCGGCCTGATCTCGCCCGAGGATGTCGCGGCCGCGGTCGCCTATCTGGCGTCGCCGGAGGCGCGGATGATCAACGGCCATGCCCTCAGCCTGTCCGGAGGAGAGACATGAGCGCCCGTTCCGTGGACGACGAGACGCCCGAACCGATCGCCAAGGAAAGGCTGCGTCTGTGGCTGAAGCTGCTGAAGGCCAGCAGCATGATCGAGGACGAGATCCGCCGCCGCCTGCGACGGGACTGCGACTGGACGCTGCCGCGCTTCGACGTCATGTCGGCGCTGTCGCGCGCGCCGCAGGGCCTGAAGATGAGCGAGATCTCGGGCCGGCTTCGGGTTTCCAACGGCAACATCACCGGCATCGTCGACACGCTGACCGAAGAGGGGCTGGCCCTGCGCGTCGCGGTCCCCGGCGACCGGCGGGCCAACCTCGTCACGCTGACGCCCAGGGGGGCGCAGGTCTTTGCCGACCATGCCGCCCTGCACGAGGCCTGGGTCGACGAAATCCTCGGCGGGCTGGAGGCGGACGAGATCGGCGATCTGGCGGGCCGGCTCGACACGTTGATCGACACTTTGGAGGAAGAGGCGTGACATGCGCAGCGACGTGACACACTTCAGGTGCGAGATCGAAGGCGCCGTCGCCACGGTCGCGCTGGACCGGCCGGACCGCAAGAATCCGTTGACCTTCGACAGCTACGCCGAACTGCGCGACTGGTTCCGCGACCTGCATCACGACGACACCGTGAAGGCGGTGATCTTTGCGCCGAACGGCGGCAATTTCAGTTCCGGCGGCGATGTGCACGAGATCATCGGCCCGCTGACGAAGATGTCCATGAAGGAGCTGCTCGCCTTCACCCGGATGACCGGCGATCTGGTCAAGGCGATGATGACCTGCGGCAAGCCCATCGTCGCCGCCGTCGACGGGATCTGCGCGGGGGCGGGTGCGATCATCGCCATGGCATCGGACCTGCGGGTGGCGACACCCGCGGCGAAGACGGCCTTCCTGTTCAACCGCGTCGGGCTCGCGGGATGCGACATGGGGGCCTGCGCGATCCTGCCGCGGATCGTCGGGCAGGGCCGCGCGGCCGAGCTTCTGTATCTCGGCCGTTCGATGAGCGCGGACGAGGGGCTGGCCTGGGGCTTTTTCAACCGGGTCGTCGAGGCCGAGGCGTTGATGACGACCGCCCGCGACCTGGCCGAACGCATCGCCGCCGGGCCGGGCTTTGCCAACATGATGACCAAGACGATGCTGGCGCAGGAATGGTCGATGAGCCTCGAACAGGCGATCGAAGCCGAAGCGCAGGCGCAGGCGATCTGCATGCAGGGGCAGGATTTCCACCGCGCCTACCAGGCCTTCGTCGCCCGGGAAAATCCGGTGTTTCGGGGCGACTGATGGCGGACAGGACCTTTCTCGACTGGCCCTTCTTCGAGCCCCGGCACCGCGCGCTGGCAGCCGAGCTGGAAAGCTGGGCCGAACGCACCCTGACGCATGTCGACCATTCCGATACAGATGCGGCCTGCCGAACGCTGGTCGCCGCCCTGGGCGACGCCGGGTTCGCCGCCCATTCCGCCGCGCTCGACGGACAGCTCGACGTCCGCACCCTCTGCCTGATCCGCGAGACCTTGGCGCGCCATGACGGGCTCGCCGATTTCGCCTTCGCGATGCAGGGGCTCGGCACCGGGGCGATCACCTTGTTCGGCACCGACGCACAGAAGCGGGAATGGTTGCCCCTGACCCGGTCGGGCAAGGCGGTCTCCGCCTTTGCCCTGACCGAACCGGCCTCGGGGTCGGACGTGGCGAATGCCACGATGACCGCGACACGGGACGGCGACGGCTTCGTCCTCAACGGCGAAAAGACCTGGATCTCCAACGGCGGCATCGCCGATGTCTACACCCTCTTCGCCCGCACCGGCGAGGCACCCGGTGCAAAGGGCCTGTCCGCCTTCGTCGTGCCCGACGGCCTTCCCGGCTTCGAGATCGCCGACCGGCTCGAGACGCTCGCGCCGCATCCGCTCGCCACCCTGCGTTTCACCGATTGCCGCGTCCCGGCGTCCGCGATGCTGGGCGCTCCCGGAGAGGGGTTTCGCATCGCCATGTCGGTGCTCGACGTCTTCCGCTCCACCGTGGCCGCCGCTGCCCTCGGGTTTGCCCGCCGGGCGCTGGACGAGACGCTGGCCCGCGTCACGACCCGGCAGGTTCAGGGCGGGCCGCTGTTCGACCTGCAGATGGTCCAGGGGCATGTCGCCGACATGGCGCTCGATGTCGACGCGGCGGCGCTGCTGGTCTACCGGGCCGCCTGGACCAAGGACTCCGGCGCGCCGCGCGTGACGCGCGAGGCGGCCATGGCCAAGCTGTTCGCCACCGATCAGGCGCAGAAGGTGATCGACCGGGCGGTGCAGCTGCATGGCGGCGACGGCGTGCGATCGGGATCGGCGGTCGAGAGGCTCTACCGCGAGATCCGCGCGCTGCGCATCTACGAAGGCGCCTCCGATGTCCAGCGGGTCGTGATCGCCCGTCAGGCGCTCGGCGCATTTCAGGGGAGATAGGCAATGCTCAGGCCCTCGGCTCATACCGATACCTTCACCCGCGACAACCTGCCCGCGCCCGAGACCTGGCCCGATCTCTTGCTGGACGGTTTCGATTATCCCGATCGGCTCAACGCGGCGGTGGAACTGACCGACCGCATGGTCGAAAGGGGATTCGGCGATCACACCGCGCTGATCGGAAACGGCCGCAGGCGGACCTACAAGGAACTGACCGACTGGACCAACAGGCTCGCCAACGCCCTTGTCGAGGACCTGGGGGTGAGGCCCGGCAACCGTGTGCTGATCCGCTCTGCCAACAATCCCGCCATGGTCGCCTGCTGGCTGGCCGCGACCAAGGCCGGCGCGGTGATCGTGAACACCATGCCGATGCTGCGCGCGGCCGAGCTTCGCAAATATGTCGAGAAGGCCGAGATCACCCATGCGCTCTGCGACACGCGCCTGATGGACGAGATGATCGTCTGCGCCAGGGACAGCCGCTTTCTCGGGACGGTGGTCGGGTTCGACGGAACCTCGAACCACGATGCGGAACTGGACCGCCTCGCGCTGGAAAAACCGGTGATGTTCGCGGCTGTCGACACCGCACAGGACGACGTGGCCCTGATCGGCTTCACCTCGGGGTCGACGGGCAATCCCAAGGCGACGATGCATTTCCACCGCGATCTGCTGATCATCGCGGACGGCTACGCGCGCGAGGTTCTCGACGTGCGGCCGTCGGATGTCTTCGTCGGCTCGCCGCCGCTGGCTTTCACGTTCGGTCTGGGCGGGCTGGCGATCTTTCCCTTGCGCTTCGGCGCCGCTGCGACGCTGCTGGAAAACGCAAGTCCGCCGAACATGATCGAGATCATCGAGACGTACCGGGCGACGGTCTGTCTGACCACACCGACAGCCTATCGCGCCATGCTGCGCGCGATGGAGGAGGGCGCCGATCTGGGGTCGCTGCGGGCGGCTGTCTCGGCCGGTGAAACCCTGCCCGCCCCGGTCTACGACGACTGGCAGCGCAAGACCGGAAAGCCGATGCTCGACGGCATCGGCGCGACCGAGATGCTGCACATCTTCGTCACCAACCGGTTCGAGGATCACCGGCCGGCCTGCACCGGCAAGCCGGTTTCGGGGTACGAAGCGAAGGTGATCGACGAGGCGGGCAATGAGGCGCCGCGCGGCACGCCCGGCCGCCTCGCGGCGCGCGGTCCCACTGGCTGCCGCTACCTGCGCGGCGAACGGCAGTCGGACTACGTGCAAGACGGCTGGAACATCACCGGCGACACCTTCGTGCAGGACGAGGAGGGCCGGTTCCACTTTGCCGCGCGAAACGACGACATCATTCTTTCGGCCGGCTACAACATAGCCGGACCCGAGGTCGAGGCTGCCCTTCTGTCGCATCCCGCCGTCGCCGAATGCGCGGTGATCGGTGCGCCCGACGAAGACCGCGGCCAGATCGTCGAGGCGCATGTGGTCCTGTCCGGTTCCGAGGAGCCTTCGGACGCGCTGGTCAAGCTGCTTCAGGACCATGTGAAAATGACCATCGCCCCCTACAAGTATCCGCGGTCCATCGTGTTCGCCGAGGCGCTGCCAAAGACCGAGAGCGGCAAGATCCAGCGTTTCCGTCTCAGGGCGGGCACGCAATGAACCCCAGCCGCCGCACATCTCGGCCGCGCGCGTCCCGCCCGTCCCCGGGCCTGTGCGGCGGGGCAGGGGGGTGATCATGCCGTTCACGTTTGCCCAGAAGGTGCTGTTCAAGCATTGCGATCCCGCCGGCATCGCCTTCTATCCGCGCCTGTGCGAAATGATCAACGACGCGACCGGGGCGCTGTTCGACGCGGTTCTGGACTGGCCGTTCGAGACGCTGCATCCCGAACACGCGGTGCCGACCGCGGCCCTGAACATCCAGTTCCGCACGCCCTGCCGCATGGGCGATCAGCTGACGCTGCAGCTGACCGTCCGGAAGCTCGGGCGCACGAGCCTGACACTGAAGACCGAGGCGCTGGCCGGAGACGAGTTGCGCTTCGAGGCCGTCTCGACCCTGGTTTGTCTGGGACCGGGCGGGCGGCCCACGCCCTGGCCCGATGCGGTCAGAAGCAGGGTCGCCCGCATGATGGAGGCAACGGCATGACACCGAGAACGATACACCCCGACGGCTGGGCGCCTGCGCTCGGCTATGCCAACGGCATGCTGATGCCCGACGGAACCCTGCACATCGCCGGCCAGATCGGATGGGACAAGGACAAGCGATTTGTGGCAGGCGGCTTCGTCGCGCAGATGGAACAGGCGCTTTCCAACATCGCCGAGATCGTGCGCGCGGCCGGCGGAGACGTCGGCGATGTGGGCCGGCTGACGTGGTATGTGAAGGACAAGGGAGAGTACCTTGCCCATCAGAAAGAAACCGGCGCGGCCTATCGCCGGGTCTTCGGCAAGCATTTTCCGGCGATGTCCCTCGTCATCATCAACGATCTGGTCGAGGACGAGGCGCTGGTCGAAATCGAGGCAACCGCCCATGTCGCCCCGGGGGCTTGAGCGCAGGGTCGCGAGGACCCTTCGGTCCTGGCCCCGTCGGAGTGCTCGTGCTTGCGGCCCGTCGCGATGAGGTGTCATGCCAGTCCGGTTTGAGATCAGGCAGCGGTGCTGCGTCGTCACCATCGACAACCCGCCGGTGAACGTCATCGGCCGGGCAGAGCGCCAGGGGCTGAGCGACGCGCTCGACGCCGCGCGCGACGCGGGTGCGGAATGCGTGATCGTCACCGGGGCCGGCGCGGCGTTCGCGGCGGGAGCCGATGCGAAGGAATTCGACCATCCGCCCCTGCCGCCGCACTTGCCCGACGTGCTGGAGAAGCTGGACGGACTGCCTGCGATCGCCGCGCTGAACGGCGTGGCGCTTGGCGCCGGGCTGGAAATCGCGCTGGCCTGCCGGATGCGGATCGCGGCTCCGGGCGCCATGCTCGGTTTGCCCGAGGTGACCTTGGGTGTCGTGCCGGGGGCCGGAGGCACGCAGCGCCTGCCGCGTGTCATAGGCATCGCGCGCGCCGCGGCCCTGATTGCCGAAGGCCGTCGGATCACCGCCCAAGAGGCGCTGGAGCTCGGACTGGTCGATGCGATGGCGGCCGACCCCCTCGGGGCAGCCCTGTCGGTCCCGGCGGACCGGCTCGCCGGGTATCCTCCGGCGTGCGACCGTCCTGCCCCCGAGCCCGCGCCGGACGCGGTGGCCGCGGTCCGGGCACGGGTCGCGAAGCGGGCGCGGGGGCAGATCGCGCCTGACGTGGCGTTGTCCCTCGTCGAGGCCAGCGCAGACAGGCCACTGGCCGAGGCGATGGCGGAGGAGCGGCGCCAGTTCCTCGCCCTGCGCGAGGGGCCCCAGGCAAGCGCCTTGCGGCACGTGTTCTTTGCCGAGACCTCCGCCCGCGCCCGGGCCGGCCGGTTCGGGGCCGCGCCGCCTTCCATGTCTTCCGCCGTCGTCGTGGGCGGCGGCACGATGGGGGCGGGCATCGCCTATGCGCTCGACCGGACCGGACTGAAGGTCACGCTGGTCGAGGCCTCCGCCGAGGCCGCGGCGCGGGCGCGCGCCAATATCGACCGGTTGTTCGACAACGCGGTAACGCGCGGCAAGGCCAGTGCCGAAGCCGCCCAGGCCGGCAAGGCGGGTATCGACGTGGTCACGGGCTACGGCGCCCTGCCGCCGGCCGACATCGCCATCGAGGCGGTGTTCGAGGACCTCGCCGTCAAGCGCGAGGTCTTCGCCAGGCTCTCCGCCGCCTTGCCCGAAAGGGCGGTGCTTGCGACGAACACATCCTATCTCGACGTGAACCGCATCTTCGACGGTATTCCCGCCCCGCAGCGCTGCCTGGGTCTGCACTTCTTCAGCCCGGCGCATGTGATGAAACTGATCGAGATCATCCGGGCCGAGGCAACCTCGGAGGCGACCCTCGCCGGCGCCTTCGCGCTCGCCGCGAAGATGGGAAAGATTCCGGTCGAGGCGGGCGTCTGCGACGGGTTCATCGGCAACCGTATCCTGACACGCTACCGCCAGATCTGCGATGTGATGCTGATAGAGGGCGCGATGCCCTGGCAGGTCGACGAGGCCCTGCAGGGTTTCGGCATGGCGATGGGCCCGTACGCGGTGCAGGACCTGTCCGGCCTCGACATCGCCCATGCCAACCGCCGGCGCAAGAACCTGCGCGAGATCGACGGTATCCGCTATGTCCCCATCGCCGACAGGTTGGTCGAGGACGAGAAGAGACTGGGTCGAAAGACCGGCGCGGGCTGGTATGACTATCCGGCCACGGGCGGCTCAAGGCCGTCGGAGGATGTCCGCCGGGTGGTGGAAGCCGTCTCGGCCGAGGCCGGAATACCCCGGCGGAGGTTCACGGACGCGGAGATCGTCGACCGGGCCGTGACGGCGATGATCGACGAAGGCCTGCGGATCCTCGACGAAGGCATCGCCCGCTGCCCCGCCGACATCGATCTCGTCCTGATCCATGGCTACGGGTTTCCGCGCTGGCGCGGTGGCGCGATGCACCATGCCGACACACTGGGGCCGGCCCGGCTCCTCCGGCGCATCGCCGGCTATGCCAGGTCCGATCCCCTGTCCTGGAGCGTGCCCCCCCTGCTTGGCGATCTCGCGCAACGCGGTCGGCTGTCACGTTGAGAGCTGGTCGGCGGCTGATGCGGCCCGTTCCGGCATTCGCGAGGCGCCCTCCCGGATCGTCGTCACGCGCCAGCCGGCTTCCAGCGGCGCTGTCTCCCGCTATGCCCGATCGCGGCGAAGCTTCTGCCGGGCCGACCCGTCAGGGGTGGATGTCGCGCGGGCAGCGCGACAGCATGTAGATCACGAGCCAGTCGAAGTCGTGCACGACCCCGTGCTCGCGCAGCCACTTGTCCTGAAGCTTGTAGGCTTCCCATTCCGGCGCACCGGTGCACTCCCAGTCCCGGTTCCGGAGCTGCACGTCGTGGATCAGTTCGTGCAGCAGCACCGAGCGGTCGAAGATGTCGTCCGCCGTCCACGGCAGCACGATGTGGATGTGCCGGTCGCGGGCGTCGTAGGCGGCGCGAAGCGCCTCGTCGACGAGGATCTCGCGCCCCTCGTACCTCACGGTGTCGCCGATGTCGCAGAAGGTGACCACCGGCGGGTCGCGATAGGTGACGGAGACGTCATAGATGGTGTTGAGCGCGATCCAGCCCGTGAGCTCGTCGAGGACCTCTTCGGTGACGACCGGCAGGTCGGCCAGCGGCGCGGGCGGCGGGACCGGGCAGGCGCTCTCCGGTTCGAGCGCGAGGGCCGGAGAGGCGGCGCAGAGCCAGAGGCAGACGAGGATCGGGCGCATCGTGATCGGGTCTCCCGTGGGGGCCGAGGCTTGCAGAGCGCCCGTCATCCTGTCAATCGGGAGACATGGAGACAGCGGCGAGCCGCCCGGTCGCGGGCATCATGTGGATGATCCTGACGGGCATGCTGTTCGTCGGCGTGACGGCCGTGGTCAAGTACGTGGGCGACGACCTGCCCGCGGCGCAGTCGGCGTTCATGAGATATTTCCTCGGCCTCGGCTTCCTGATCCCGATGATACGCCCGATCCTCGCCGCGCGGCTCTCCCGCCGCCAGGTCTGGCTGTTCGGGGGGCGCGGGCTGGCGCACACCTTCGCCGTGATGCTCTGGTTCTATGCGATGACGCAGATCACGATCGCCGAGGTGACGGCGATGAACTATCTCAACCCGGTCTACGTCACCATCGGGGCGGCGCTGTTTCTGGGCGAGAGGCTGGCGCTTCGCCGGGTGTTCGCCGTCGCGGCGGCGCTCGTGGGCGCGATGATCATCCTCAGGCCGGGATTCCGAGAACTGTCGCCGGGACATATCGCGATGCTGGCGGCGGCGGTGTTCTTCGGCGTCTCCTATCTTCTGGCGAAGCTGCTTTCGGGAGAGGTGAGCGCGCTCGTCGTCGTGGGGATGCTGTCGATCACGGTGACGATCGGGCTCGCGCCCTTCGCGATCGCCGTGTGGGTGACGCCGACGCTCGCGCAGGTCGGC
>CAYTBD010000044.1:0-11872 GCA_964435755.1 uncultured Rhodobacterales bacterium | reverse complement strand
ACACCGCATCTACCGACACGACGCCCGCGGTCAGCAGGATCTTCGACCTGAACCTGCCCGCCGACTTCGACCCAAGCGCCTTTCCCGCCTCGGCCCAAGCGGCGCTGGACGAATTCGACCGGCTCAACGCGGGCACAGTCGCGACCGGCGGACCGACCGGAAACGCGTCGGGCAACTTCCTTTTCTTCGGCGACGACACCGTGGGCATCGCGGTCGAGGACGGCGACGGCGGATACAGCCTGGTTCAGGGTGATGTCCTGCTCGAGGGGAATATCGACACGGCCAAGATCAGCGGTCAATTTCAGGACCTCTCGATCACGGACGGCGGCAACACCACAAACTTGCTCGGCCAGGTCGTCCGGCTCGAGTCCGGCGATATCGTCGACGGACGCTTCAGCAACGCTTTATCAACCGGCCCGACCTTCAACGTCGGCGGCACCTCCGCCAGCGTGACCGGCACGTCTCAGGGCGCCTTCGTCGGTGACGGCTCCGAGGCTCTTGGTGTCGTCGAAGGCGGAATCACCATCGGCACGGACCCGACCCAAGGCTTTGCGGGCGGCTATACCGCCGATTCGTTCTAGGATCTTAAGGATCGGCGCGCTACGCGCGCCGATCCCCGTTGACAGCCTGCCCCCCCGGGACTAAACGAGCGCCTCACGACACCGGCCCAGGTGGCGGAATTGGTAGACGCGCACGGTTCAGGTCCGTGTGCCGCAAGGCGTGGAGGTTCGAGTCCTCTCCTGGGCACCATTCCCATAAGTTTCAACAGGTTGTCCGGCTCACGTCTGGAGCGGAGGACACCCTGTGTCGGAACTACTTCCTCAGCACCTTTTCAAGCGTGGCTCAAATCGAGGGCCACACCCGCTGGATCGGGAAGGCGCCTGTCAATCCCGGAGAACGATTGGCCAAAGCATGGAGTGCGCCCCTCGGGGTGGACGGATCCGAAGAGCAGAATTGACCGGGCGCGGGCAGCTCCTCGGTCGCGCCCATTCCACCGGATGAAATCGTGCCGACACGCCGCTGCGGCGAACGAAGGACGCACGTTCACTGGTAGAGGGAACCCCCGTTGGGAGCCGGTCGCCGCGACCGCTCTGCGTACACATCCATGGCTTGCTGCGGAACGGACGATGATCCACCTCAGGGCCGTCTTTCCGCATTCGATGATCGACAGGGGAAGCGATCACCAACACGAGTGGCAGTAAGCGCACTCATGCCGCGCCGTGAACGAAGGCCGGGTCAGCGGAAGGACCGGAGATAGCGACCGCCCGAGGACGAGGTCATGGCGGCGCTTGGTCGTGAGGCGCATCGCCAATCATACCTGTTCGGCGATGCGCTCGTTTCAGCCCTTTGTTCAGAACGGGCTGTCGGGGAAGTAGTAGTTTTCGGCGGTCTCCTCGGTTACCAGAACCGAGCCGATGACGAATTCGCCCGACACCGGCGCGTTGGACACCACGCCGACCGCAGTCATTTCTATCGCGGTGGCGATCATCGCCGGCGGATACGTCACGTTGGCCGGGACCATCTCGTCGCCCTCCATGGTGCGGCGGATCATCTCCTTCATGCCGGCGCCGCCGAGCACAAAGTCGATTTCATCCTCTCGCCCAGCCGCCTCGATGGCCGCCAGAGCGCCCACGGCCATGTCGTCGTCGGAAGCCCAGACCGCGTCGATCTCAGGGTAACGGGACAGGAAGTCCTGCATCACGGTGAAAGAGTCGTCACGGTTCCAGTTGCCGTGCTCCATCGCAAGAAGCTCGATGCCCGACCCTTCGATGGCGTCCTGGAAAGCCTCGACCCGCTCGTTGTCGATCGTCGTGGGAATGCCGCGCAGCGCGACGATGTTTCCGCCCTCCGGCATCATCTCCACGAAGAATTCCCCCGCGACGCGCCCGAATCCGGGATTGTCTCCGGCGACATAAAGATCCTCGATGCCCTCGACCGACAGGCCGCGGTCGACGACCGTGACCCAGGTCCCGCTCTGCGCCACCGCCTGGACGGGACCCGTGAGCGGCTCGGACTCGAATGGCAGGACCACCAGTGCTGCGATGTCGCGCGTGGCCACCATGTCCTCGATGTCATTGACCTGCTCGGCGGCGTCGGATGCCGTGGAGAGCACGAAGTCCAGTTGCGGGTACACTCCCTCGAGTCGTTCGATGGCTTCCTGGGCATGGAAGTTCATGCCTCCTGCCCAGCCGTGGGTGGCCGCCGGAATGGAAACGCCGATGACGGTCGTCTCCTGCGCCGGGGCGGCGACAGCCGTCATCCCCAGCAGTGCCGCGCCCAGCGCGGTCGTACGTCCATAATTCATTTCGGACTCCTCCCTTCGGTGTGTGTGATGTAATCGCCGGCGGTGTTCATTTGCCGGCCCTTCCTTCGCGCTGCAGGATCACAGCGAGAATGATGATGACGCCTTGCACCGCTCCGTTGAGGTAGGGCGACACGAGGTCTGTCAGGTTCAGGATGTTCTCGATCAGGCTCAGGATCAGCACCCCGATCACCGTGCCCCAGACGCGGCCGAAGCCGCCCTTGAGGACGGTTCCGCCGATGATCACCGCGGCGATCGCCTCAAGCTCCCACAGAAGACCGGTCGTGCTGGACGCCGAGCCCAAGCGAGGCACATACATGATGGTGGCGACGCCCACGAGCAGACCGAGGATTACGTATGTCGCGAGCCGCACCCGGTCGGTGTTGACATTGGAGTAATGGGCGACCTCGAGGCTCGAACCTGTGGCGGCGGCATGGCGGCCGAACACGCCGCGGCTCATGAAGATTTCGCCGATGACGACGACGATGAGGAAGATGATGATCGGCCAGCTGATCCCCAGGATTCCGTCATAGTAGACCGGGCGGTAGAAGGTGCGAAGCTCGAAATCGAGCGACAGGGTGCCGCCGTCTGCTAGCCAGGTCACGAGACTCCGATAGATCCCCATCGTGCCGAGCGTGACGATGAAAGCCTCTATCCCAAGCTTGGTGATCAGGAGGCCGTTCAAGAGCCCGGCCAGAAGCCCCGCCACCAGCGCCGTCGCCATCCCGAGCAGGACGATGGGTATGCCGATCCCGAGTGCCGGGAGTGCCGCGTTCATTACGAGGATCATCAGACCCGCGATGAAAGCGGCCATGGCCCCGACTGAAAGATCGAGGCCTCCGGCAGTGATAACGAACGTCATGCCTACGGCGATGATGCCGATGAAAGCGGAGCGCGACAGTACGTTGGTGATGTTGCCGTAGCTCAGGAAGTTCGGGTTCAGAAGCGCCCCGACCACGACCAGGATGATCAGGGCCAGGATCGGTCCGGCCACTGTCATCTGGAAGCGAAGCTTCCTGCGTCCGCTGGTGTCGCCGGCGTCAGTTGTGGCCATCTGTGACGCGCTCCCTTTCCGGTTCCTTGGCCGCCGACTGCTTCAATCCCATGGCGAGGCGCACGATCGACCTCTCCGCGATGTCGGCGCCGCGAAGTTCGCCGGCGATCCGACCGTGCCGCATCACGAAGATCCGGTCGCAAAGGCCGATCAGCTCCTGCATCTCGGAGGAAATCAGGATGATGGACTTCCCTGCGTCCGCCAGTTCCCGGATGAACTGGTAGATCTGCTGCTTCGTTCCGATGTCGATGCCCCGGGTCGGTTCGTCGACGACGAGGATTTCCGGCTCGGAGAGCATCACCTTGGCGAGAAGCAGTTTTTGCTGATTGCCGCCCGAGAGGTTGCCGACCATCACGTCGCGGTCCCCGGCCCGGATGTCGAATTCGCGGATCGATCGGTCGAGCGCTTCCTCCTCCGCCGAATTGTCGATGAAGAAGGTGCCGAAACGGTCGAGCGCCTGGAGCGTCACGTTTTCCCGCATGGTCTTTGAGAGAAGGAGGCCGCGGGTCTTTCTGTCTTCGGTCAGGTAGCTGAGGCCGTGATCGAGAGCGTCCGACGGGCGTTGAATGGCGACGGACCGGCCCATGATTTCGATCTTGCCTGTTGCCCTGCGAAGCCCGCAAAGACCTTCCATCGACTCGGTGCGGCCCGATCCGACAAGCCCTGCGATCCCGAGGATCTCACCACGATGGAGGTCGAAGGAGATTCCCGACGCGTGGCCGGGCACGTCAAGGTCACGCACCGACAGGACGATCTCGCCGGTTTCCGCATCTGGCGACTTGTCGGGGTAGAGGTCCGACACTTCGCGACCAACCATTGCCTCGGCCATGTCGTTTTCGCTCAGATCCGCGGCTGGTCCGGAGAATACGACATGCCCGTCGCGCATGATTGTCAGCCGGTCGGCGATCTCCTTGACCTCGTCGAGCTTGTGCGACGTGAAGAGAACCGCGGCCCCCTCGTCCCTCAGGGTCCGAACCTGTTCAAAGAGGATCTCGGTCTCGGCATGGGTGAGAACAGATGTCGGCTCGTCCATGATGAGGACTTCAGCGTCCCGAGACAGCGCCTTGGCGATCTCGACCATCTGCTTGTCCGAGTTCGACAGGTCCCGTACCAGCGCATTCACGTCCGCGCGGCACTCCACGCGGTCGAGGTATGTCCGCGTCAAACGCCGCATCTCGGCCTTCCGAAGAAGCGGCCCGTTCCGAAGCTCACGACCGAGGAACATGTTCTGCTCGACGGTGAGCTGCTCGGCGAGGTTGAACTCCTGGTGGATCATGACGATCCCCCGCAGTTCCGCCGCATGCATGCTTCCGAAGGTCGTTTCATCGCCATCGATGAGGATCCGGCCCGAGGTCGCGGGCTGGTAACCCGCGAGGATCTTCATCGTCGTGGACTTGCCCGCGCCGTTTTCGCCGATCAGGGCATGAACCTCGCCCGGCAGCAGATCAATCGACACGTTGTGCAGGACCTCGATCGGCCCGAAGCTCTTCGAGACGGATGCGAGGGCGAGGCGCGGTGTCACGGCGAAACCCATGCCGCGTTCCGTGAGGAGGAGGCGACGCAGGCGGCCACGAAGCGCATGCCCGCCATGCCGTCTTCGATGCCGGGAAGAAGGCGCGTCGCCGCCGGAAGAGGTTCACCCGCCTTGACGGCCCGGATCGCCGCCGCCGCACCCGAGTAGATGTTGGCGAAGCCTTCAAGATACCCTTCAGGATGGCCCGGCGGAATGCGCGAGACGGCATTCGCCGCGTCACTCGCACCAGGCCCCATCCGAGTGATGAGCCGCTTGGCCTCGCCGTGAGGCGTGACCCAAATCCGGTTGGGTTCTTCCTGGTTCCACTCCAGCCCGCCCTTGTCGCCGTAGACCCGGAGTTTCAACCCGTTCTCGTTGCCGGGCGCGACCTGGCTGCACCAGAGCATTCCCTTGGCCCCGCCGCGGAAGCGCAGCATGACGTGCGCGTTGTCGTCGAGCGTACGTCCTGGAACGAAGGCGTCGAGATCGGCGGCGAGGCTTTCGACCTCGAGGCCCGTCACGAAACAGGCGAGGTTGTGGGCGTGCGTTCCGATGTCCCCCACCGAGCCGCCCGCACCCGAGCGCTTCGGATCCGTGCGCCACTCCGCCTGCTTTAACCCTGCCTTTTCGACGGCGTCCGTCAGCCAGTCCTGCGGATACTCGACCTGCACGAGGCGGACCCGGCCGATCGTTCCCTCCGCCACCATCTCCCGCGCCTGCCGAACCATCACGTGGCTCGCAGTGTAATTGTGGGTCAGGAAGAACAGCGCTTCGCTCTCTTCGACCGCGCGGGCAAGTGCTTCGGCATCCTCCATCGTCGCCGTCAGCGGCTTGTCGCAGATGACGTGAACGCCGCGCTTCAGAAAAGCGATAGCAGCCGCGGCGTGGACATGGTTCGGCGTCACGATCGAAACCGCCTCGATGCCATCCTCTCGCGACGTCTCGGCCTCGGCCATTTCTTCGAAAGAGCCGTAGCTGCGGTCAGGGTCGAGGCCGAGCGCCGCGCCACTCGCCTTCGCCTTCTCGGACGTGGACGACAGGGCCCCCGCCACCAGGCTGAAATGTCCGTCGATGCGCGCCGCAATCCGGTGGACGCCGCCGATGAAGGCGTCATTGCCGCCTCCCACCATGCCGAGCCGTATCGGTGCCATGTCTCAGATCCCCAGCATGCGACGGTTCGCGGCATCGTCTGTGCCACCTCCCGCGAAATCATCGAAAGCCTTCTCGGTCACTCGAATGATGTGATCCTTCACGAAGGCCGCGCCCTCCCGCGCCCCGTCCTCGGGATGCTTAAGGCAGCATTCCCATTCGACAACGGCCCAACCGTCGAAATCGTTCGCGGTCAGCTTCGAGAAGATCGCGCCGAAATCCACCTGACCGTCGCCGGGACTGCGGAACCGGCCGGCCCTGTCGACCCAGGACTGATAGCCGCCGTAGACGCCCTGTCGCCCGGTCGGATTGAACTCGGCGTCCTTGACGTGGAACATCCGGATCCGATCCGCATAGATGTCGATGTTATCGAGGTAGTCGAGACACTGCAGCACATAGTGCGACGGGTCGTAGAGCATGCAGGCGCGCGGGTGATTGCCGGTGCGCTCGAGGAACATCTCATAGCTGACGCCGTCGTGCAGGTCTTCGCCCGGATGGATCTCGTAGCAGACGTCGACCCCGCATTCGTCGGCGTGGTCGAGGAGCGGCTTCCAGCGCGTCGCGAGTTCGTCGAATGCCGTGTCGATCAGGCCGGGTGCCCGCTGCGGCCAAGGATACAGGAACGGCCAGGCGAGGGCGCCCGAGAAGGTGGCGTGCGCGGAGATGCCCATGTTCCGAGAGGCGGAAAGCGCTTTCTTCACCTGATCCACGGCCCACTCCTGACGCGCGGCCGGATTGCCGCGGACCTCGGGTGCGGCGAACCCGTCGAAGGCTTCGTCGTAAGCCGGATGAACGGCCACCAGCTGCCCCTGCAGATGGGTCGAAAGCTCGGTGACCTCGACACCATTCTCGGCGGCCTTGCCCTTGAACTCGTCGCAGTAGTCCTTGCTTTCGGCGGCCTTGGACAGGTCGATCAACCGGCCGTCCCAGCTCGGCACCTGAACGCCTTTGTAGCCGCAATCGGCGGCCCATTTGGTGATGGCATCCCAGGAATTGAACGGGGCGTCGTCGCCCGCGAATTGCGCGAGGAAGAGCGCAGGGCCCTTGATGGTTTTCATGGTTCCTCCCTTGGCCGTTTCAGTCCGCTCTGCGGCAGTTCTCGACTCGGCTTGATGTAATCGATTACAACAAGGCTCGTTTTGCAATGCAAGTCTTGACATTTGTCAGTCAGCAGCTTGTTCGGAAGGGCGATGAGAGCCAGAGCACGCATTGCCGATGTCGCCGCCGCGGCGGGCGTTTCCACCGCGACCGTCAGCCGGGCACTGTCGAACCCGAACGTGGTCGGCGAGCAGACGCGGTCGCGCGTCCTCGCGGCGGTCGAGGCAACCGGGTACCGGATAAACGCCGCGGCGCGTGATCTCCGCTCGCGCAGGGCGCGATCGATACTGGTGCTTGCCCCTAATCTCGCCAACACCTTCTTCAGCAGGATCATCGCCGCGATCCAAGAGGTCGCCGGCGCGGCCGGTCTGACTGTCCAGATTTCGGACAGCCGGGCGGAGCGTGACCGACTCGCCGCGCTCGGGCACGACGGCCGCGCGGACGGGATCATCCTGCTCGATGGGAGTCTGGACCCGGAACTCGTGAAGTCCTGGACCCTGCCTGTCGTGCAGCTTTGCGAATGGAACCGCGCCTATGGCCTCTCGGGTCTCGCGATCGACAATGTCGCGGCGGCGCACATGGCGGTAAACCATCTTGCGGACCTTGGGCACCTTCACATCCTTCATGTCGAGGGACCGCAGGACAATGTGCTTGGCCTGACGCGGCGCGAGGGTTTCTTGAACGCCGCTGCGGCACGAGGAGTCTCGGCGACGCTGCACTCTGGAGATTTTACCATGGCATCGGGAGCAAGATCGGCTCGGGACTGGGCCGCCATGGACGAGCGCCCGACCGCCGTATTCACCGCCTCGGACGAATGCGCCTTCGGCTTTATCTCCGAGTGCAATCGCATGGGCCTGAAAGTCCCTGACGACGTCAGCATCGTCGGCTTCGACGACGTCGATTTCGCAAGCCGATTCATTCCGGCACTGACGACCATACATCAGCCGCGGGCCCGGTTGGGCCGGCGCGCGGCCGAGCGGTTGATCTCCGCTTTGGGAGCAGGTGTGATGGAGATCCGAAACGAAGAGCTGATCGAAGCGCACCTCGTCGTTCGCGATACCACTCGTTCGATCCGATCGTCTTCAAAGTCCGCCGACCAGCTCGAGGCGTGAATTTCTGCGCAGCGCGGATGCGGTATCCCTGACAAGACTGATCATCACCTCGCCTGATCCGTAGAGACCGTCGCCGGCCCGCAATTTTTCTTCTGCCTCGCATCGCTGTCATGCGGGGATTGGTGCCAGGCCGGTCATGGCAGCGGCTCCGCGTCGATCACCGGCGGCGTGGCGTTACCCACCAACCGAAATCGCGAGATTCATCGGGGACTTTCATGCATTTCTTGCTAACTATATCGAGGGATGGGGAAAGTGGCCGGCCGATGGAGAGCGTTCGCTTCACCGACTTCACGCTATTGCGCAAAACGCGCCGGCTGATGCGTGAGGGCAAGGACATGGCTGTCGGCGCGCGAGCCTTCGATCTGCTGGACTTTCTGGTCGCCGCCCGGGACCGTGTCGTCAGCCGCGACGAGATCATGGCGACCGTCTGGCCCGGCACGGTGGTGGGCGAGAACAACCTCAACGTTCAGGTCGCGAACCTGCGCCGGCTCCTCGGTCCCGAGGCGATCATCACGATTCCCGGGCGCGGCTTGCGCTTCGCGCTTGAGGTTGCATACGAGGGGCCGCTCGCGTTTGCTCTGCCGGATCGCCCCTCGATCGTCGTCCTGCCCTTCTCGGATCTCGGCGGGGATCCGAAGCTCGCGTGGCTTGCAGACGGATTCGTCGAGGACATCACGACCGAGCTTTCGCGGTTCCGCGACCTCTTCGTGGTGGCGCGAAATTCCGCCTTCGTCTACCGCGAGATGCCACGCGACCTGCGCGTTATCTCCAGAGAGCTCGGCGTGCGTTACGTCGTCGAGGGCAGCGTGCGCGCCAACCCCGAGCGCGTCAGGGTGACGGCGCAGCTGATCGACGCGGCGACCGGAGGCCATGTCTGGGCCGAGAACTTCGAGCGGAACCTTGCCGGACACTTCGAGACACAGGCGCGGGTCGCGCGGGCGATCGTGACCTGCCTCGCGCCGCAGATCGACCGGGCCGAGGCCGAGCGTATCCGCACGGCGTCTCCGGAGGACCTGACGGCGCATGGCCTCGCGCTTCGCGCCTGGTCGGTGATCTCGGCCGGCGACATGGCCT
This sequence comes from uncultured Rhodobacterales bacterium, assembly GCA_964435755.1. Classification (GTDB taxonomy): domain Bacteria; phylum Pseudomonadota; class Alphaproteobacteria; order Rhodobacterales; family Rhodobacteraceae; genus DAINOF01. The sequence continues at coordinate 2,570 of CAYTBD010000044.1, read as the reverse complement.
ACGACCCGGGACCCCGGGATGCGGCGGCGGAGCTTGCCCGACAGGCCCTGGCGCTCGACCCGACCTCGGCCCTCGCCTGGAGGGTGCTGGCATGGGTCGCGTGGTGGAACGTCTATCATGCCACGACCGCCTCGGTCCCGGCGACGCTCACCGAGGGAATAGAGGCCGCCACGAAGGCCATTGCCGCCGATCCCACCGACCACCACGGGCGCAGGCTCCGCGCGCTTCTGCATTTCATGAGTCAGAACGCCGAGGCGGGGCTGCCCGAACTCCGGCAGGCGCACGAGATGAACCCCAACTGTGCCGTGACGCTCGCCTGGCTCGGTCTATACGAAGGCTTCCACGGAGACGCGACACGGGGCGTTCCCCTGGCCGAGGCCGCCCTGCGTCGTAGCCCGCGCGACCCCTCGCGCGGCTCACTCCTCGTGGTGCTGGGCTTCGCGCAGTTCGCCGTGCGCAACTATGCGGCTGCCGCCGAGGCCGCGGAGGCGGCGCTCGCCGAGGCGGCGGGCAGCGCGACGCCGCTGATCCTCGGCGCGATCTCCTGGGTGGGTGCGGGCCGCCTTGACCGGGCCGCGGCGGCTTTCGCCAGGGTCCAGAGGATCGCGCCGTCGCTCGTGGAGGCACGGCTGGCCGGGCGCTGGCTGACCTCGAACCCCGACTACCTGGCGCGGGCGCACACCTTTTTCCGCGTGGCCGCCGGCGTGGCCCCGCCCGAGGCCGCCGACGCGCTGCGGTAGGGGGTCCAAATAGCATCGGATTTAGATCGTTTTAGCCGCTCTGGGTGACGCTGGTCCGGCGGGCCGCGCACCTTTCGGGGCGAGGGCACGGCACGGATGTTGTGCCCCCGATCCGAGAAAGGACCCGAAAATGCCGTTCTACCTGTATCAGCTGGCTTATTCCGGCGAGGCCATCAAGGCGATGGTCGACAGCCCCTCCGACCGCGAGGCCGCCGCGCGCAAGCTGGTCGAGGCGCTGGGCGGCAAGCTGCACCACATGTTCTTCGCCTTCGGCCAGTACGACGTCGTCTGTCTGATCGAAGGTCCCGACGACACCTTCATGATGGCGGGGGCCGCAGCGGTTGCCTCGGCCGGTACGGTCTCGAAATCGGCAACGACCAAACTCATGACCTCGGCCGATGCGATGGCCGCCATGGCGAAGGCGGGCGAGATCACCGGTGCTTACAAGGCCCCGCACGCATAGGGCCGGCAGGGCGGCGGGAGCGGTCCCGTCCGCCCGTCCTCCACGATCGTCGGATTTGCAGGGAGCCCGGACATGACCTCGACCCCCGAGGCGGCGCCGCACGACTGGATCACGCTGCACCGACTGCGCTTTCCCTCGGCCGTCTCGGCGCGGGAGCGGCGCTTCGACCCGGTGTCAGAAGCCGCATGCTGGCGGTTCTGTCCGCAGCATACGCCGGGCGAGGACGGCCTGACGACGCTGACCTCGGACACCTGGGGCGGTCTGGGCATCTGGTCCAGCCGCGAGGATGCCGAGGCGATGCTGGCCCATCCGGGCACCATGATGCCCTGCCTCTCCGAAGCCGTCGCCGCCTGGCACTGCCTCGCGCTGCCGATCTCGCATCGCGGGAAGGTCAATTGGCGGGGACCAGTCGAGGACGGCAGCGCGGTTCGCGCAGCCCCAGACGATCCCGGCGGCCCGCTGGCGGTCGTCACCTCGGCCGGCTTCCTGTCCCGCGACACCACCATGCTGCCCCGCATCCGGCGGTTCATCGAGGGCGTGTCGGAGGTGATGGCGTGGTACGGCACCCTGCCCTCGAACCTCCGCAACGACGTCTTCAACGGCCCGGACGGACGCGAGGGGTTCACCCTGTCGCTCTGGCGGTCCGACGACGCCATGCGCGCGGCCGCCTACCAGCCCGGCCGCCACCGCGCCCGCATGGAGGACTCCCGCGAGGGGCTGCTGATGGACTATTCGTCCTTCACCCGGCTGCGCGTCATCCAAAGCCATGGCGATTGGGACGGCGATCCCTTCGCTCAATTGCAACGGGGAATTCCGGCATGACCACAGACACAGCCGCGGTCGCCACCGCCTACACCGCCGCATGGAACAGCGGCTCGGCCGAGGCCGTGGCGTCGTTCTATGCAGAGGACGGCGGCATCGTCATCAACAGGGGCACGCCCTGGGAGGGCCGCGCCGGCGTCGCCGCGATGGCGGCGGGGTTCTTCGCGGACGTGCCGGATCTAAGCCTCGCCTGCGACGGATTGCGCATCGCAGGCGACCACGTCGTCTATCTCTGGACCTTCACCGGGCACCATGCCGAAACACGCAACCCCCTGCGCATATCGGGCTGGGAGGAGTGGGATCTTGATGCCGAAGGCAAGGTGGCCGCCTCGCGCGGCTGGTTCGACGCGGAAGACTACGCGCGGCAGGTGGCCGGGTGAACCCGCGAAGCCGGTTCGGGGTCGCCTCCGGACCCGGCACGCGACCCAACGGGAGACCGCAATGACAACGGGAACAGCGGAGAAGAACGGCCAGCTCTGGGGCGCGCGCGCCCGCGACTGGGCCGAGGTGCAGGAGGGCCAGTTCGCCGCCGCCTATCACGCCGT
>CAYTBD010000043.1:8515-11986 GCA_964435755.1 uncultured Rhodobacterales bacterium | reverse complement strand
AGCCGGGCCATGGTCTGCGCGAATGCGCCCGACATGCGAGAGAGCGTGTTGCGGTCGACCCGGATGCCCGCCATTTCCATGCTCGCGAGCACACCGACCAGTGGCCGTTCGAGTGTCTCGTAGACCGTCGTCACGCGATTCTGGTGAAGCTGGGGCTTGAACGTCCGCCAGAGTCGGAGCGTGACTTCGGCGTCTTCGGCAGCGTATCTCACCGCGGCCTCGATGGGCACCCTGTCGAAAGTGACCTGCGCCTTGCCCGTTCCGATCAGCGTCTTGATCGAAATGCACTGGTGCGAAAGATAGCGTTCGGCCAGTGTGTCCATGCCGTGGCCGTGCAGGCCCGCGTGCATCGCATAGGACATGAGCATCGTGTCGTCGATCGGCGCGACGCGGATACCTCGGCGTGCGAAGATCTTCGCGTCGTACTTCATGTTCTGGCCGATCTTGAGGACGGCGTCGTCTTCGAGAAGCGGTTTGAGCATTGTTAGAGCCTGATCGATCGGCATCTGGCCCTCTGCGAGGTCGTTCGATCCGAAGAGATCGTCGGTCCCCGCGGCGCGGTGCGTCAGGGGGACATATGCGGCCTCGCCCGGTTCGACGCAGAGGCAGATACCGACGAGATCGGCGCGCATGTCGTCGAGGCCGGTCGTCTCGGTGTCTATCGCGATCCAGCCACGGGCATCGGCCTTGTCGATCCAGCGCTGAAGGGCGGCGGCGTCGCCGATCCTCTCATAGCGATCCGGGTCGATGGGAGGGAGATCGGGCACGTCGGGTTCGTCGCGCGGCTCGGCCGAGGACAGCGGCACTTCCGGGATCACCGGCGCCTCGATGCCCAGCTTCTCGGCCACCCGCTTGGTGGTCGTCCGGAACTCCATCGAGGTCAGAAAGGACATCAGAGTATCGGGGTCGGGATCCTTCACCTCGAGGCTCTCGAGCGCATAATCGAGCGGCATCCCGCAATCGAGTTCGACGAGCCTCTTGGACAGGCGGATCTGGTCGGCGTGCTCGATCAGCGTCTGACGCCGCTTCGGCTGCTTGATCTCCTCTGCCCGGGCGAGAAGCGTGTCGAGATCGCCGTATTCATTGATGAGAAGCGCGGCGGTCTTGACCCCGATCCCCGGGGCGCCGGGGACGTTGTCGACGGAGTCTCCCGCGAGCGCCTGGATGTCGACGACGCGTTCGGGCGGGACGCCGAAATAGGCGATGACGCCGTCACGGTCGACGATCTCGTCGGCCTTGCCCTGCATGCCGGGACGCAGGATCTCCACGCCGTCGCCCACGAGCTGCATGAGATCCTTGTCCGACGAGATGATGGTGACACGCCCGCCGGCGTCACGAGCCTGGCAGGCGAGGGTGGCGATGATGTCGTCGGCCTCGAACCCCTCCTGTTCCAGACAGGCGATGTTGAAGGCACGGGTCGCGTCGCGTGTCAGCGGGATCTGCGGACGCAGGTCCTCGGGCATCTCGAGCCGGTTGGCCTTGTAGAGATCGTAGAGATCGTTTCGGAAGGTGTGCGAGCCCTTGTCGAAGACGACGGCGATGTGGGTCGGCCCGTCCGAGCCGCCGTTCTGACCCACGAGCTTCCACAGCATGTTGACGAAACCCGAAACCGCGCCGACCGGCAACCCATCCGACTTCCGCGTGAGCGGCGGGAGAGCGTGGTAGGCGCGGAAGATGAAGGACGAGCCGTCGATCAGGTGCAGGTGGCAGCCCTTGCCGAATTTTCCTTCCGCCATGTCGTTCCCTCCGCGCGTCACATCAGGCTTCTAGCCGAGGGCGCGGGGGATTTCGAGACGGATCAGCGGACGAGCACCGGGGCCTCGCGAAGATATGTGCCGTCCTCGGCGGCGTGCACGAGGAAATGCGCGACGTCGGCGCGGGAGATGACGCCATTCCGCCAGGTCGACGGTTCGGTGAGCGCCTGATAGCGATCGGTCGCACGGTTCGATGTCAGAAAGCCTGGGCGGGCAACGGTCCAGTCAAGGTCGGATTCGCAGATCATCCGCTCCTGGCGGTCCTTGTCGGCATAGGCGCGGCCCATGATAGCCTTGAAGGCGAGCCGTTCGGGCGAACTGAGGCGGCTGTAGCTGTCGCCGGTGCCGAAGCCGGTCACTGCGAGAAGACGGCGGACGCCCGCTTCCTGCATTGCCGCGATCAGAACGTCGGTGGCCTCGGAGAACAGGTGGATCGGGCGCATGAGCGACGACAGCTTCCTGGGCACGCCGAGCGTCACGATCACGGCGTCCACATCCTCGAGCGCCGCTTTCACGTCATCGGAGCGGGTCGCGTCGCCGGTGCGCTTCTCGAGGTTGGGGTGATCGATCTCGATGGACTGGGCACCGCGCGAAAAGGCGCGGACGGTGTGCCCCCGAACGAGGGCATAGCGGACGACCTCGAGGCCGATGCCGTGGCTCGCGCCAATGACGAGGATATGCATGGGCACCTCCTTTGGCCTCTCAAGCTAGGCCGCATCTTCGGGAGACAAGGCCGCTCCCTTTCCGCTATCCGCACAGGAACAAGCCGCGAAGCCGCAGTACGGTTTCATGTTGGATCGGAAAGGTCTCTAACTCGGCCCGGTCCGGCGCATGTTCAATGAAAAAACCCCGCCGTTCGGGCGAACGGCGGGGGAGTGAGTGCCGTGGAGATGGCCACAGGCACCGGCGGTAACCAGTTTCAGGTCAGCTCGGCCCGGATCTGCTGGCGGAGGACATCGATCGGGATCGTCTTGCCTTCCTTACGGAAGTGCCAATACGTCCAGCCATTGCAGGACGGCGCATGTTCCAGCGCCGCGCCGACCTGATGAATGGATCCTTTCACCTCACCCGTGATCAGCGTGCCGTCGGCGCGGACCTTGGCGGTCTTCCCGCGCGGCGAGACGAGCATTTCCCCGGGACGAAGAAGACCGCGCTCGACAAGTTGACCAAACGGGATGCGGGGTTCACCGCGTTTCGACGCCGAGACGAGCAGCGCGTCGCGGTCATACTTGCGGACGCGCGAGATGCGGTCTTCGGCGACGGCGCGGTAGGTGGCCTCTCGCTCGATCCCGATCCAGTCGCGGCCGAGCATCTTGGCAACGGCGCCAGTCGTGCCGGTGCCGAAGAATGGGTCGAGAACGATGTCGCCGGGATTCGTGGTGCCGACGAGAACGCGGTGGAGAAGCGCCTCGGGCTTCTGCGTGGGATGCGCCTTCTCGCCCCTCGCATCCTTCAGCCGCTCATGCCCCGTGCAGATCGGCAGGACCCAGTCCGAGCGCATCTGCACACCTTCGTTCAGCGCCTTCAGCGCCTCGTAGTTGAAGGTGTATCTGGAGACCTCCGCCTTGGAAGCCCAGATCAGGGTTTCGTGCGCGTTCGTAAACCGCTTGCCGCGGAAGTTCGGCATCGGGTTCGACTTGCGCCAGACGACGTCGTTGAGGATCCAGAAGCCCGCATCCTGTAGCGCCGCGCCCACGCGGAAGATGTTGTGATACGA
>CAYTBD010000043.1:0-8505 GCA_964435755.1 uncultured Rhodobacterales bacterium | reverse complement strand
ATACGATCCGATGACCCAGATCGCGCCATGCGGCTTGAGGATGCGCCGCGCGGCGGCCAGCCAGGCGCGCGAGAATGTGTCGTATGTCTCGAAGGAAGCGAAGCGGTCCCAGGCGTCGTCGACGGCGTCGACGCGGGAGTTGTCCGGGCGGTGCAGGTCGCCCTTCAGTTGCAGGTTGTAGGGCGGATCTGCGAAGACGAGGTCGACCGAGTTCTCGGGCAGCCCGTTCATCACCTCGATGCAGTCGCCAGCCACGATCTGATTGATCGGCAGCGCCGCTTCCGGAGCCGTTCTTTTGTTCATCTCTGCCTCTGTCGCGCCCCGGACGTTGATGGCCGGTGGTCTTGTTGGGGTCAAAGATGAGTCAAAGCTGATTCGGCGTCAATTTCTTTATTGAATCAGGTACTTACAGATTTCTCTTGATACAAGATATTGTGCACCGGAGCGAAGGAGCGCCTATGGTGCGGGGTCGCCCCGAGATTTCGGAGCGCCGACTGATGCGCCGCGGTCGCATAGCCGGCGTTCGTCTCCCAGCCGTAGCCGGGGAATTGTTGCGCCAAGTCCACCATGATCCTGTCGCGCACGCATTTGGCGACGATCGAGGCAGCCGCGATCGAGAAGCACCGCCCGTCGCCCTTCACGACCGCCTCGGCCCGGCAGGCGATGCCGTCGGGAATCATGTTCCCGTCGATCAGGGCATGGCAAACGCCGCCCAGCATCGACAGCGCCCGGATCATGGCAAGATGCGAGGCGCGGAGAATATTGATCTCGTCGATCTCCTCGACGCTCGCCTGTCCGACGCCGACCTCGGCGCAGTCCAGAAGACGGTCGTGCAGCACCTGCCGCCGCTCTGCGGTGAGAAGTTTCGAGTCGTTCAGGCCATCCGGGATGTCGTCACGATTCAGGATCACCGCCGCGGCGACGACCGGTCCGGCCAGCGGACCGCGCCCCGCTTCATCCACCCCCGCGACCCGATGCGCCCCGAGGGCGCGTAGCCGTGCCTCGAAGGCATAGTCGGGAAGCGTGGCGTCCATGCCGACAGATGACCCGGACCCACCGACTGCCGCAAGCGAAAAGGGCGACCCCGTCTCGGGACCGCCCGCCACTCATAACCCCCACCGGCCCGAGCTGGGGACATCGGGCCCGTGTTCAGTCGCCGATCCGGCCGCCGGGACGCCAGGTGTCTGCCCGAGATCCCGCAACCTGCCAGCCTTCGATCCGAAGGCACCGGGCGGAGTAGATCGTGCGGTCAAGTCCGCCAACGCGGGTTCGTATCGCGCAATCGTCGGGCAGCCCGCCCGTGTATCGCATCGTATTCTCGAGGCACCGCTTGCCAAAGCCGACGAGCGGACCGTTCCGCGTGTCGAAGCGATAGAGGCATTCTGCGGGCAGGCTGCGATCCCGTCCGGTCCAGGGAGTGCGCCCATCCCGGCGGGGCGCGGGCCGGACGCTCTTGTGAACGGCGCGCGGCTCGATCCTCTCGGGCACCACACGGCGCGCGACGGGCGCATTGGCTTCCGCGCGGTTCTGCTCGATGGCCCGGCCGATCGCGTAGATCGCGCCGATGCCGAGAAGGACGCCGAGGATGTCCTCGGCATCCGCCGCTTTCGCAGGCGCCCCGGCGCCCTGCGAGAACACGAGCGCCGCCGCCATGATCGTCGCTGTCAATCCGCGTCTCATCTTGTCGGGTCTCCTCTTGTGAACCGGCCCATCGTTGCGGGCTTTGGATCAGCTTGGGCGGTCATCCGCCGACACTCCATATCCGCGTGCTGCTATGCGATAGCGGGAACCGTCGGCGTGCGCGTTATTGAACGACGGCGCCGGACCGGTCATGGTCGCGGCATGACACGGATCGCGCTCGCCTTCGTTCTCGCACTCGCCATGGCCGCCCCGGCCGCCGCGGCGTGCTATGCGGACTACAAGGCGAAGCGGGACAATCCACTTCGGCTGCATTACGGAGTGGCGGAGTTGCCCGATACCGCCTGTGGAAGCCGTGGCGCGGCGGAGGAGGCCCTGCGCCCCCGTCTGGCACGGGCCGGATGGGAGCTTCTGAACGTGGTCGGGATATTCGGCCCGGAGGGACTGGACGAGAGGAGAGAGAGTGCCGGAGAGTTCTTCCTCCGCTTCTGAGGCCCGTCTCACTGGGACACGCATCGTCACAATCGGCATCGTGGCTATCGTCGCGATTCTCGCCGTCGCCGGAGCGGTGCTCTTGTTCAGCCTGCCCGATGCCAACGCGTTCAATGCACGGGTGGAGCGGCTTTTCGTCGAGAACGACGACCTGACCTCTGCGGCCGAGATCAAGCTTCTGGAGATCCTCGCCCAGTCGGGAACGGCGTTTTCGGAGGTGCTTGCGGGCTACCGCGTCATCATCTTCGTGCTGATGCTCTTCGCGACGGGGCTCCTCGTCGCCTCGCTCGTGTTTCTCGTGACGATCGTGGCGCAGAATCGCAGGATCGCCGAGATCGAACGCAGGGGGATCCAGGTTAAGTCACTTGCGATCGACCGGGAACAGAACGCGGTGATGCTGAACGACATGGAGTTCAAGCTGACGCAGGCGGCGCTCGAGACGCTGGCGGTGCTGGCGGAGGCGCGGATGGACGACGACGTGCTGACTGGCGCCGAGATCGAGGCCGTCATTTCCGGGCGGAGCGCGTCGGATTGCGACGAGGCGGCGGGGGCCACGCGAATCAAGCGACTGCGCGACGCGCTCGGCAACCAGATGGTGGCCGAACTGCTGATCCGGACGGTGGCACGTCGCGGTTACATGCTGTCGGTCGACAAGGGCTCGATCCGGATGACCTGAGCGGGTCCTAGCGGAGACGCCTGAGGACCTCGTAACTCGCGTAGCCGTCGGGAACCATCCCACGCGAGCGCTGGAAGGCGCGGATCGCGGCGATGGTGTTCGGCCCGATGATACCGTCGACGCCATTTGTGTCGAACCCGGCGCGGGTCAGCCTTTCCTGCATCTCGCGCTTCTCCGCGAACCGCAGGTTGCGGTCCCCCCGGGGCCAGTCGGTGCGCAGCGGACCGTCGCCGCGGATGCGGTCCGAAAGATGCCCGACGCCGATCACATAGGCGTCGGCGGTATTGTAGCGCTCGATGACGTGGAAGTTGTCGAAGATCATGAACGCCGCGCCCTTGGCGCCGGCCGGCAGGAGGATGGACGCGCGGCCATGGTTGGGGACCGTCCCGCCACGCATGTCGCGGATGCCGAGCCGGGCCCATTCCGCGGGAGATTTCTTGATCCGCGCTCCGGCCTGGGAATAGTCGAATCCTCTGGGAAGCTGGACCTCGACTCCCCACGGCTGCCCCTTCGTCCAGCCGAAGCGGGCGAGGTAGGCGGCGGTGGATGCCAGCGCATCCGTCGGATCATCCGACCAGATGTCGCGCTTTCCGTCGCCGCGAAAATCCTGTGCGTAGGCCAGGTACGAGGTCGGAATGAACTGGGTGTGGCCCATCGCGCCAGCCCAACTGCCGGTCATGCGGGTCGGATGAATGTCGCCCGACTGGATGATCTTCAAAGCGGCGACAAGCTGCTGCTCGAAAAACCGCCCGCGGCGTCCATCGTAGGCGAGCGTCGCGAGCGCCCCGATGAGAGGCGTGCTGCCGCGATACGCCCCGTAGGCACTTTCAAGGCCCCAGACGGCCGTCACGACTTCCGCCTCGACGCCGTAGCGCGCTTCGATTTCCGACAGGACGCTTCGATGCTTCCGGAGCGCGTCCCGTCCGTTGCGGACGCGGGTCTCGGACGCGGCGCTATCGAGGTATTCCCAGATCTGCTTGGTGAATTCGGACTGGTTGCGGTCTTTCTGGACCACGTCGACGTCGTAGCGAACGCCCTGGAACGCCACGTCAAAGACCTGCGGGCGGATGCCCTGCGCCAGCGCCCGGCTTCGAAAGCCGGCGATCCATCGGTCGAAGCCGCGATTCGCCGAGACGACGGTCGTCATCTCGGCGCCGCCGCCCCGCGCCATCGGACGTATCGAGAGCTCGGGCGCCCGGACCTGGTCTGCATAAGCGGAAGAAGCGAGGGCAAGTGCGAGAAGCACCGCTGGAATGCGCATGAGTTCACCTGTTGGACCTGCTCTGGCGTTTTCAAGCAGTGTAACGCGGCATGTCCGAGTCTCAAAGCGGTCCCGGCGGAAAAAGCGGCTTACCGCTCGCGGCGGCGGCGCGTGACCTTTCGCTTCGTCTTTTCCGCCTTCTTGCGTGCGGCAGCAGGCTTGCGCGGCCCCGGCCCCTTGCCACGGCGCGCGCGGCGCACGGGCGAGGGCATGTCCGTGCCGTCGACCGCGAGCAGTTCGAGCATCAGCCCGCCTGTCACAGGAACCGCCTCGGCAAGTCGCACCGTGACCCGCTGCCCGAGCGACAGCGTCATCCCGGTCTCCGACCCCATGAGAGTCTGCGCCTCGCGGTCGAAATGGAAGTACTCGGCCCCGATCGACCGGATCGGGATCAGACCGTCGGCGCCGGTTTCGGCGAGCTTCACGAAGGCGCCGAAGCGCTGGATGCCCGAAATCCGGCCGGTCATCTCGCTGCCGACGCGTTCGGACAGGAAGGCCGCCAGATATCGGTCGGTCGTATCCCGCTCGGCGGTCATCGACCGCCGCTCGGTCTCGCTGATGTGCTGCGCGGTCTCCTCCAGCTGGTCGATCTCGTCCGGCGACAGACCGTCTTCCCCCCACTTGTGCGCCGAGATCAGCGCACGGTGCACGACAAGATCGGAATACCTGCGGATGGGCGACGTGAAATGCGCGTAGCGGCGCAGCGCGAGACCGAAGTGACCGAAGTTCTGCGGGTGGTAGTAGGCCTGTGTCATCGACCGCAACGTCGCCATGTTGATGAGTTCGTCCTGCTCGGTCCCCTCGGCCTGCGCAAGAAGCCGGTTGAGATGGCTGGTCTTCAGAACCTGCCCCTTGGCGAGGACGAGGCCGGACGCCTCTGCCGTCTCGCGCAGGGCCTCGAGCTTCTCCGGGCTCGGTTCTTCGTGAACCCGGTAGAGAAGCGGCGACTTGCGGCGCTCGAGTTCCTCGGCAGCGGCGACATTGGCGAGGATCATGAACTCCTCGATCACCCGGTGCGCGTCGAGCCGCGGCCGGAAGCCCACCGAGAGCACCTTGCCCTCCTCGCTGAGTTCGATCTTGCGCTCGGGCAGGTCGAGGTCGAGCGGCTGGCGCTCGGCCCGCGCCTTCATCATGGCGCGCCATGCAGCGAAGAGCGGCCTGATCACGTCATCAAGAAGAGGCGCGCATTTTTCGTTCGGGTCGCCGTCCTCGGCGGCCTGGACCTCCTGGTAGCTGAGCGAGGCCGCGGACCGCATGAGCCCGCGCGTGAAACGGTGGGAGAGCTTGTGTCCGCCCGCGTCGATCTGCATCCGAAGGGCGATGCAGGCGCGCGGCACGCCTTCGTGCAGCGAACAGAGATCGCCCGAGAGACGGTCGGGCAGCATGGGAACGACGCGGTCGGGGAAATAGGTCGAGTTGCCGCGCTCGCGCGCCTCGCGGTCAAGCGCGCTACCGGGGCTCACGTAATGCGCGACATCGGCGATGGCGACCCAGACGACAAAGCCACCCGCGTTCTCCGGGTCGTCGTCGGCATGCGCCCAGACCGCGTCGTCGTGGTCACGGGCGTCTGCGGGGTCGATCGTGACGAGAGGCACATCGCTCAGGTCCTCGCGCCGCCCCTGACCCGCCGGTGTCATAGCGTCGGCCTCGGCGATCACCTCGTCCGGGAAGTCGTCGGGGATGCCGTGCTGGTGGATCGCGATGAGCGACACGGCCTTGGGTTCGGACGGGTCGCCGAGGCGTGTCACGATCCGGGCGCGCGGCAGGCCCATCCGCGCCTTGGGTCCGCTTTGCTCGGCTTCGACAAGCTCGCCGTCCTTCACGCCCTGCACGGAGTCCTTCGGCACAAGCCACTCGCGTTCGGCGCCCTTGTCGATCGGGACGATGCGACCGCCCTCGGCGGTCTTGCGGAACACGCCAAGGATCTTTTTGGGATTCTGCCCGATCCGACGAATGAGGCGGGCCTCGTAGTCGGCCTCCTCTCCTTTCACCTCGGTCAGACGCGCAAGGATCCTGTCGCCCCGGCCCAGCGCCGGGTCGCCATTGCGCGGGACCACGATGACGCGCGGCTCCGCTCCGTCCCCGCTCCACTCGAGCGGCTTCGCAAAGAGGTCACCGGATCTGTCCGGCCCCGTCACCTGCAGGACCGAGACCGGCGGCAGCTTGTCCGGGTCGCGATAGGTCTTGCGCCGCTTCGCCAGATGCCCCTCGCTCTCGAGCTCTTTCAGGACGCGTTTGAGGTCGATGCGACCCGCGCCCTTTATGCCGAATGCCTTGGCGATGTCGCGCTTGGACGTCTCCCCAGGATGCTCGGCGATCCAGGCGAGGATTTCGTCCTTTGACGGGATACGGCTCATGAGGGGCAGGTAGCATGTCGCGCCGCGCGCGTCATCCGGGAACGAAGGTCAGCCGAAGTAGTCGCGAAGGACGCGGGCATAAAGCGCCTTGAGCTGGCGGATCTGTTCGATGTCCACATGTTCGTCGACCTGATGCATCGTCCTGCCGGCGAGCCCGCACTCGATGACAGGGCAATGAGACTTGACGAAACGCGCATCCGAGGTGCCGCCAGTTGTCGAGAGAACGGGCTCGATGCCCATCTCGTCCCGGATGGCAGAGACGACAAGCTCGGAGAGCGGTCCCGGCGGTGTGATGAAGCTCTCTCCCGATACGCGGACATCCATGGACATGTCACAGCCGGTTTCCGCGGCGATGCGGGTGCCTTCGGCGTTCAGCCAATCACGGATGGACTGCGACGTGTGGGCGTCGTTGAAGCGAATATTGACGGTTGCCATGCACCGGGCGGGAACGACATTGGTGGCGGGATTGCCGGTGTCGATCGTGGTGACCGCAAGGGTCGAGGGGTCGAAGTGCTCGGTGCCCTCGTCGAGGACGTGTGTCGCCAGGCGATCCATGAGACGGGCCACCGCGTGCACCGGGTTCCTGGCCCGATGCGGATAGGCGGTGTGGCCTTGCATGCCCGTGACGGTGAACCTTGCGGTCATCGAGCCTCTGCGGCCGATCTTGATCATGTCACCGACGCTCTCGGTCGATGTCGGTTCGCCGACGATGCAGAGGCTCATCCGTTCGTCATGCTCCAGCATCCAGTCGAGGAGCGCGCGCGTCCCGTCGGTCGCGTCGCCCTCCTCGTCTCCGGTGATGGCGAGGATCACGGCTCCGTCGGGCGGTGTCTCGCGCACGAAATCCGCGGCGGCGCTGGCGAAGGCGGCGACTCCCGATTTCATGTCGGTGGAGCCGCGCCCCCAGAGGAACCCGTCGCGAAGTTCCCCTCCAAAGGGATCGGCGGTCCAGGCGGCGGAGTCGCCCACCGGCACCACGTCGGTATGGCCGTTGAAACCGAACGTGCGTCGATGACCCTTCAGGCCCCAGCGGGCGAAGAGGTTCGGCGTGTGGTTCCGGTCGACGCGCGTGCAATCGAACCCGGCATCGGTCAGGACAGCCGCGAGAAGGTCGAGCGCCCCGCCCTCGAACGGCGTCACGGAGGGGCAGCGGACAAGGCGGGCGGTCAGGTCGACCGGATCGACGGGCGTGGACATGGCGCAGCGATACAGCGGAGCACGGGCCGCTGCAATCCGGGGCTCAGTCGTAGAAGGGGGTGACCTGCGCGACCATCACCGCATTCTCCTCCAGCGCACGATCCATCAGCGCACGCTCGTCATCGTCGATCTCGTGGCCCTCCGCCTCGCGGTCTTCGGCGGTGCCGTACCCCGAGACGTCGAGCGGATTCATGTCGGCCTGTTTTAGAATGGCGACGGTCTCCCGCACCGCTTCGGCTTCGTCGACGCCGGAGGCGAAACACATGAGAGCGGCACCGGTCGCGCGCTCGGGAAGGCCGTCACCCGCCTTGCGGCCGACCTCGACCACCAGGGTGAAGACCTTCTGCGAGCGTTTGGGCTTTTCCTTGCTCATGGGCTCCCTGTCGCAGAGCGCATGACGCGGAGCAAGCCCCGCTCGCGGGGGCGCTCTTCTAGCTGCGGCCGCGAACCGCGCGCCAGGTCCAGATGAGGAGCATCGCGCCGATGGCGCCCACGATGAGTTGCCCGATCCAGCCGCCAAGCGTTCCGCCGGTCAGAAGACCGAGTATCGCGTTGAGAACCAAGGCACCCACGATCCCCAGCACAATGTTGGTGAGGATGCCGTGATCGCCACCCATTACCCTCTCCGCGATCCACCCGGCAATGCCGCCGATGATGATCGCGCCGAGCCATCCGACGCCTTCCATCTGTCTCTCCTTCAGGGTCCCGAACGGAACGCCCGCAGAAGAAACCGGTTCCGGATCAGTCGCGCAGCAATTCGTTGATCCCGGTCTTCGAGCGCGTGCGTTCGTCGACCCGCTTGACGATGACGGCGCAGTAGAGGTTGAGGTTGTTCTTCGTTGGCATGGAGCCAGAGACGACGACCGAGTAGGGCGGCACCTCGC